>JALZIO010000333.1 GCA_030860245.1 Actinomycetota bacterium
CTCTCCACTAGGGCTCCCGGCAACACGTCCCCACGTCGGCTCGGGGAGTCTTGCGTCGTCGATCCCTCCTGTCAGACGGACTTGGCGGTCATCGACTCGAAGTGACGAGTTGCATCGTCCCTGTCGGGCGGATGCCTGAGGGGATCGATGAAGACCTCTTCTACATGGGGGCATCCCGAATTCAGCATCCCTTCCGCAGCCTCGGCAATGTCATACGCTGTTCGGCGGAAAGTCACGCCGGGCCCCAATAGTGCCCAGTACGCCCCCGGCTTCCCTTCGTAAGGGAGCCCCACGCTGCCCGCGTTGATCAGGCGCCGATCTTGTACCGTTCGATCGAACTGGATGTGTGTATGCCCACAGACCACGATTTCCTCATGCGCAGCCCTCAGAACCTCAACGAAGCGCTCATCGGCTGTTGCCGTCGTGATGATCTCCTCGTCGCTACGCGGGGACCCGTGGCAAAAGAGCGTTTCGCCCAAACAGTCCACGTCCAAGGTTGCCGTAGGAGGTTGGCTGCCCAGCCAGAGACGTTGTTGCTCGCTCAATTGGTCACTGCACCACAAATTGATTTGAGCGACAACCCGGTCCAGACCGGCATTCTCATCCAGCCGTTTTGAGACCTCGCGATCGGCGTTGCCGCGAATGAAGATCACGGGCCGCTCGAGTTCGAGCAGGCGGTCGATAGTTTCGCGAGGGTGTGGTCCCCAAGCGATATCGCCACCAATTACTATTGCGTCGATATCGCTGTGCGTAGCCTCCCGCAGGACCGGTTCGAGCGCCCAGAGGTTTCCGTGAATGTCGTAGAGCGCGGCAACCCTCATGTTCGTCGATCCTACTCCGAGGACCCTTTCCGGAACGCTGCATCTCGTCGCCATGACGCAGGACCTGTTCACGAGGACGCTCGGCGAGATCGAGGAGTTCTGCTTGGCAGCATCTTTCGAGGCGGGGGGAGTGGGGAGACGACGGCCGGGCTGGGGCTGACGGATAAGACTCGTGAAAGCCTGAAGAAGATCCGAGACCGTTTCGCGTAGAGGAGGTTGACATGGCAGTTGGGGCACTCCGTTCGATGGTGGTGGACGTCAACGACATAGGGGAATCAGAGCGCTTCTGGTCCTCCGTCCTCGGGCTCGAGGTGCAGTTCGAGGTATGGCAGGGTCAGTATTCTCGCATCGGAGCCAAGGGAACGGGGTCTGTCCTACTTCAGCTCGTCCCGGAGAAGAAGACCGACCTCAAGAACCGAGCTCACATCGATATCGCGGTGAGGGATGTCCCAGCCGCGGTCGGCGAGGTCCTCGAGCTCGGTGGAAGCTTGATTAGGGAGACGGTGCTCTATCCGGAAACGGATCCCATCCTCGAGCAGGCCATCGTGGCCGACCCCTCCGGCAACGAGTTTTGTCTCATCCGGGAGCTTCGCCCGACATTGTAAGTGACTCGCTCGCTGGTGTCCCCGGAGGAACCGACGAAAGGGCACAACTGGAGCTCGAGAAGATAGTCGACTACGCACTAGGAGAGCTGATGGCACCAAAGAAGCTGGCACCTGTCGCAGGAGAAATCCTGCTCGAGGAGCTCCTTGACCCCCTGGGAATCAGTCAGTGCTATGCGGTCTCGAAGCCGGGCGGGTGAGTGGAAAGGGTGGAAAAGGTTGTGTGGAAGTTGACTATCCGATTCGGAGTCGCCGGATCATCTGGCTAGGGCCCACGGACCGTAGACCACTTGTTCGGACCTGCTCGAAATGGCGATCCCTGGTCACAAGGAACTCTGCCTTCGCGGTGAGCGCGAGCGCCACGAGATAGTCATCGTTGGGATCATCGGGCACGACGCGGGGCGGATCACGGGGATCATCGAAGGGCACGCCCTCCTCCAAGAGCCGTTGGGCGAATCCCTCCGCTTCTTCCTTGGCGATGTCGTACTTGTTGGATATCCGAGGATGAAGAAGCGCCCTTACGACCTCTTGGATGAGTTGAGGGCAAACGATCAGTTCGAATTCACCATCGAGCCAGAGATCGAGAAGTTCGCTGGTAGCTCCCTCCGAGGTGAGAGTTCCCGCGATGAGGCAGTCGGCATCGATGAGGATATGGATAGATCAAGTCTTTCTCTTACGGTCGGTCTTGGGCACGGACATCATGGACCGCCTTGGACGCAATATCGAGAGCCTCTTCTTCCGAGAGCCGGGACTTGGCTCTGATCCGCTCGATGATGCCGAGCCCCTGGCTGAGAGCGGCCTCCAGAACCTCTGACTGGCTCTTGTTAGAGCGGGCGGCGCGGATTCTCACCTGTCGCATCAGGCTTTCGTCGATAGAGAGCGTCGTTTTGACTCTTGCCATCTTGCCATCTTGCCATACTTCCTTCTATGGGGCGGAGGGGGCTGTACTCCTCCGCCCCCGGCCCGTTCGAACCGGGCGTCCGCCGACTATCGTCGCCGTGCGGCCGGTTGACCGCAGGCCCCCTCCGGTTTAGGGTTAGCACTCGGCACACAAGAGTGCTAAACGATCCAGATCGATTCAGGAGGTTGAACACATGGCAACAGGCACCAAGACCAACGTGCGTCCGCTCGAGGACCGAATCCTGGTCCGTCCCGAAGAGGGTCAGGAAACCACCATCTCCGGCATCGTCATCCCGGACACGGCCAAGGAGAAGCCCCAGGAGGGTGTCGTACTGGCGGTCGGCCCCGGCAAGCGCAACGAAGACGGCGACCTCGTCGCCCTTGACGTCAAAGAGGGTGACCGCGTCCTCTACTCGAAGTACGGAGGCACCGAGATCACCGTCGACGGCGAAGACCTTCTCATCCTGTCGTCCCGTGATGCCCTCGCGGTGCTCGGCTAGTCACTCGAAGCCTTCGGGCAGCTTAAGGAGTTACTGAATGGCAAAGATAGTCAAGTTCGAAGAGGACGCGCGGCGGCGCCTCGAGTCCGGAGTCAACCGGCTGGCGGATGCCGTCAAGGTGACCCTCGGACCGCGTGGTCGCAATGTCGTCCTCGACAAGAAGTGGGGCGCTCCCACGATCACCAACGACGGCGTCACCATCGCCAAGGAGATCGAGCTGGACGACCCTTGGGAGAACATGGGTGCACAGCTCGTCAAAGAGGTGGCGACCAAGACCAACGACGTAGCAGGCGACGGCACGACCACCGCTACCGTTCTTGCGCAGGCGATGGTCAAGGCGGGTCTTCAGAACGTCGCCGCCGGCGCCAATCCGATGGCCCTCAAGCGGGGCATCGACAAAGCCACAGCAGCCGCAGTCGAGGCCATCAAGTCGCAGGGAAGCGATGTCGAGGGCCGCGAGCAGATCGCCAATGTAGCGGCGATCTCGGCCAACAACGATGGTGAGATCGGCGAGATGGTTGCCGAGGCCATGGATAAGGTGGGCAAAGACGGGGTCATCACCGTCGAGGAGTCCAACTCCTTCGGTATCGAGCTCGAGCTCGTCGAGGGGATGCAGTTCGACAAGGGCTACATCTCTCCGTACTTCGTCACGGACCAGGACCGTATGGAGACGGTGCTCGAGGATCCCTACATTCTCATCGCTCAGCAGAAGATCTCCTCGGTGCGCGACCTTTTGCCGATTCTCGAAAAGGTCATGCAGGGAGGCCGCCCGCTACTCATCATCTCTGAAGATGTCGAAGGTGAAGCACTTGCCACCCTTGTGGTGAACAAGATCCGCGGCACCTTCAAGGCAGCTGCGGTCAAGGCTCCAGGGTTCGGCGACCGTCGCAAGGCCATGCTTCAGGACATCGCGATTCTGACGGGTGGTCAGGTGATCTCCGAGGAGATCGGCCTCAAGCTCGAGAACGCGTCGATCGACCTCCTTGGGCAGGCGCGCAAAGCCGTCATCACCAAGGACAACACGACCGTCGTCGAGGGCCAGGGCGACGCCGATGAGATCTCCGGCCGCATCGACCAGATCCGTGCCGAGATCGACCGCACGGATTCGGACTGGGACCGGGAGAAGCTTCAAGAGAGGCTGGCGAAGCTCGCCGGCGGTGTCGCGGTTCTCAAGGTTGGCGCCGCAACAGAGGTCGAGCTCAAAGAGAAGAAGCACCGCATCGAGGACTCCGTTTCGGCCACACGAGCTGCGGTCGAAGAGGGAATCGTCCCCGGTGGCGGCACCACGCTGGTGCGAGCGCGTGAGGCAGTGGAGGCGCTCGACGTCGAAGGTGACGAGCTTGCGGGTGCCCGGGTTGTCCTGTCGGCGCTCGATGCACCTCTTCGCTGGATTGCTCAGAACGCCGGTTTCGAGGGTGGCGTTGTGGTCGACCGGGTTCGCAACGAGAAGCCCGGGCACGGACTCAACGCAGCGACGGGGCAGTACGTCGACATGCTGTCCGACGGCATCATCGACCCTGTCAGAGTGACCCGTTCCGCACTCGAGAACGCAGCGTCCATCGCCTCGCTGTTCCTCACGACTGAGGCGGGCATCGTCGAGAAGCCCGAGGAGGAAGCACCCGCTCCGGCCGGTGGTCACGACCACGGCATGGGCGGCATGGGTGGCATGGGTGGTATGGGCGGCATGATGTAACGCCTCTTCGAGGCGAATGGAAGCCCGGCTCTCACGTGGGGGCCGGGCTTCTTTGTTCACCGTTCCGGTAATGGGTGGCCTCAGGCAGAGGGTTTTGTGCAAGGCGCGAAAGAATCTCGGCCGGCCCCCTTGCCAACCGGGTGAGCATTACGTAACTTGATCCCTGCATCCGTTGAGTCGTAAACCGGCGCAAGTCGGGACGAAGGCCCAGCGGGTGCATTTTCTTTGCTCGGATGGCTGTCCCTGCCGATCGGACCGCCCCGGTGCATGCTCCGATAGGGCGAGGCGGCCGGAGACGCGCCCGCCGACCCCTTTTTGGGCCGAACGGTTGCTCTACGACCATTTCGGGCCGCAAAGTTCCTCCTCTGAGCCACGAGCCGGATAGCCTTGTCGCGCGGGGCCGGCAGTACCCGCCCTTTGCTCGCTCGGCCTGTTATTCTCAGAGTGTCATAGGAGTGTGATTTGAGAGTGCACTGGGAGTGTTTGCGACCGCAGCCGCTCCCATCCATGACACCCTGATGAACCCCTGCAGGATCCACAGGCCACACACTCAAGGAGAGCTCATGCCGAACACCCTTAAGGATGTTTCGGGTTTCCCGCCCCACGGAGGAGCCCTGGAATTGCGAATGGCGAACGGAGGCGAGCGCCGTGACCTGACCGCCCGGGCATCTTCGCTGCCTACCATTGAAGCCAAGTCGCGGCGCGTGCTCTCGGATCTCGAGCTGCTTGCAATCGGTGCGGTCTCGCCCAACCGGGGCTTCATGAAGCAGTCGGACTACAATCCCGTGGTGGATGAGATGCGGCTCGCAAGCGGGCTGCCGTGGAGCCTTCCCATAACCCTGTCGGCGACCGACGAGGAGGCCCGGGCGCTCGAACCCGGTAAGCAGGCAGCAATAACGCACGAGGGTCGAACCGTTGCCATCATCGACGTCGAAGACGTCTACGGATACGACGTGCGGCACGAGGCCGAGCACACTTACCGCACCACCGACGAGAAGCACCCGGGTGTCGCTTATCTCTATGAGCAGGGCCCGCACTACGTCGGTGGCGAGGTGACGGTGCTGGAGAACATCTTTCTGAGCGAGTTCGCCAACTACCGGCTGACACCCGTTCAGCTGCGCGATGCCATCGCACAGCGTGGGTGGAAAACCGCAGTTGCTTTCCAGACCCGAAACCCGATCCATCGTGCCCATGAGTACCTCACGAAGTGTGCGCTCGAGATCGTGGATGGGCTTGTGATCCACCCGCTCGTTGGCGGCACCAAGGGGGATGACATACCCGCCGAGGTGCGCATGCAGTGCTACGAGGTCCTGATGGAGAAGTACTACCCGCCGGGGCGGGTGATCCTCTCGGTGTTCCCTGCCGCTATGCGGTACGCGGGACCGCGCGAGGCGATCTGGCACGCCCTCCTGCGCAAGAACTACGGTATGACGCACTTCATCGTGGGCCGCGACCACGCAGGAGTAGGCGACTACTACGGGAGCTACGACGCCCAGGACATCTTCGAAGAGTTCGATGCCGGAGAGCTAGGCATCTGGCCGCTGAAATTCGAGCACTCCTTCTGGTGCAACAAATGTGAGCAAATGGCTTCCGCCAAGACCTGCCCGCACGGCAAAGAGGATCGGGTGTTTCTGTCCGGTACCCAGGTTCGCCAGATGCTCACCAACGGTGAAGAGCCGCCGTCTCAGTTCTCTCGTCCCGAGGTGGCACGCATCCTCATCGACGCGGAACGCGCCAAAGACAACGCCGATAACTGAGGAGGGGGCGGACAGAGCGCATGCGAATGCTAGACAAGCTGAAGCGAAAGAAGGACCAGCGAATCCCGGCGTCCCAGTCTGCACCCACTGCTCCCAAGGAGCGTGGTCGTAAGGTCATGGTCTTGGGGCTGGACTGTGCTCCGCCCCAACATGTGTTCGATGAGTATGCATCCGATATTCCGAACCTCACGAAGCTCCGCGAGAACGGTGTGTGGGGCCCGCTGGAGTCGATCGTCCCACCGATCACCGTGCCGGCCTGGATGTGCATGATGACGTCAAAGGATCCCGGAACCCTGGGGATCTACGGCTTCCGCAATCGCAAGGACCACTCATACGACGGCCTTACGTTTGCAACCTCGTGGGCCGTAAAAGAGCCAACGGTGTGGGACATTCTCTCGGAAGCGGGCAAGGATTGCATCGTGATGTCGGTTCCGCCTTCGTATCCGCCGAAGGCCTTGAATGGAATACAGATCGGATGCTTTCTGACGCCGAGCAACGATGCCGATTACACCTATCCGAAGGAGCTCAAAGCGGAGCTCGAGCAGAACGTTGGCGACTACGTATTCGACATCCGAAACTTCCGCACGGACAATTCACAATACATCATCGATGAGGCCTACAAGATGACCGAACAGAGGTTCAAGACGGCCGAGTACCTATTGTCGAACAAGCCATGGGACTTCTTCGTCATGGTGGAGATGGGGCCCGATCGGCTGAATCACGGGATATGGAGCTTCATCGACCCCGACCACCCTCGTTTCGTTCCCGACAACCCGTATCGGGAGTCGCTGCGCGACTACTACCGTTATCTCGACGGGAAGATCGGAGACATACTGGACAAGCACGCCGACGACGACACCACTGTCCTTGTGGTCTCGGATCACGGGGCGAAGGCCATGGTCGGCGGCGTCTGCTTCAATGAGTGGCTGCAAACGGAAGGTTACCTTGCCTTCGAGAACGAGTATCCGTCTGAGATAACTCCCATCGATCGCATGAAGGTCGATTGGAGCAACACCAAAGCTTGGGGCGACGGTGGCTATTACGGCCGACTGTTCTTGAACGTCGAGGGCCGTGAGCCTAATGGCGTTATACCTGAAGCCGATTATGAGGCGACACGCGACGAACTGATCCACAAGATCGAGGCAATGGTGGACCACGATGGCAATCCCATGGGAAACAAGGCTTGGAAGCCGGACGCTCTGTACACATCACAGAACGGTGTCGCGCCGGACCTCATCGTGATCTTCGGTGAGCTCAAGTGGCGCTCGGTTGGGTCTCTCGGGCACAACTCGATGTACACATTCGAGAATGACACCGGTCCCGATGAAGCCAACCACGCGGAGCGCGGAATCTTTGTGATGTCCAATGCCCCGGACCACCCAACCGGTGAACGCTCGGGTTTGCACCTCTGGGA
>JALZIO010000334.1 GCA_030860245.1 Actinomycetota bacterium
CCCCAGAGCGGTGGCGGCGCGGGCCTCCTGGGTGGCGGCGATACGCTGAGCCTCGGCGGCGGAGCGGCCTTCATCCGCGGTGGTCGCCTCCCAACGAGCCCGCTCACCCTCCAAAAGCCTGATGCGCTCCTGGTAGCGCTCCTCGGTGGCCGCCTCTAACTGTGCGGCAATGCGCTGCACCCGCTCGTGCGCCAGCCGCCCGGTGCCGGCGAGGCGGTCCGCGAGGCGCACGATCCCGGTGGCCAGCGCAAGCTGCTTCTGCGCTCGTTCGTCGAGCTCAGCGCGCTCATCTGCGGCGCGCCCGAGGGCCGCACGGACGTGCTCGAGCTCTTCCCGCAGGAGCCCGGCGCGCCGCTCCTGGCCAGAGGGGTCCCAACGGGTCTCGGCGCCGGTGAGCTCGCCGAGCTCACCGGCGCTCAGGCGCTGTTTGAGATCCGTGTGCTCCGCCATGAGCTCGGAGTACTGCGCTGAGGCCAGTGCCTGGCGTTTGAGCGGCCGGATCGCCCTCTTGAGCTCGGACATGACGTCGCCCAACCGCATGAGGTTGTCGTCGACGCGCTCGATCTTTCGCACTGAGCGGTCCTTCCGGCGCCGGAATTTTCCTATCTGGGCCGCCTCCTCGATCAAGGTTCGGCGGTCTTCGGGCCGCGCCTGAAGGACCACGTCGAGCTGGCCCTGGCCGACCACGGTGTGGAGGTTGCGGCCGATCCCGGTGTCTGACAGCAACTCCGCCACGTCGAGCAGCCGGCACGCAACCCCATTGATCTTGTACTGGGAAATGCCGCTCCGGTCGGTCGAGCGGCTGATGGTGGTCTCGGCAAGGTCGAACGGCATGGAGCCGAACGAGCCTTCGAGGGTGAGCTCCACCTCCGCCACCCCCAAGCGCTCCCGGCGCTGTGATCCGGCGAAGATGACGTCTTCCATCGATTCCGACCGCAGACTCGTGGGCGCCTGCGAGCCCAGCACCCAGGAGACTGCGTCCGCGATGTTGGACTTGCCCGAGCCGTTGGGGCCGATGACCGCGTTGATCCCAGGCTCCCATTCGAAGGTGACCGGGTCGCCAAAGCTCTTGAAACCCGCGACCCGCAAAGACCTCACATACATGTCGCCACGCTAGCAGCGCGGGGCATGGGCCCTCCGGATCTACTTCAGTCTGAAGGACTTCTCGTTCTTCGGCGGCTCCCGGTCGACCTGCACGCCCGACACCTGGGCACCCTGGGGACCGGCCCGGCACAGGCCGACGACCCTGTACACGTCGTCGCGGGGCCCTTCCAACACGGCCTCGATGCGGCCATCCGGCAGGTTCTTGACCCATCCCGTGACATCGAGCTCGTTCGCTTTGGCCACCACCGCCTGGCGAAACCCTACGCCCTGAACCGTGCCGGAGACGAACACATGAACGCGGGTTCTATCTTCCAATCTCGATCCTCCCGATGACGAAGCCCAGACAAGTCATGCCTGGCACTGCGGACAAAAGTAGGCGTAGCCCCCGTCTATTTTCTCCCTCACGACGAGGTGCCGGCAACGCCGGCATGGTTCATCGGCGCGTTCGTAGACCTTCAGCACGAGCTGGTAGGTGCCGGGCACCCCGTGCAGGTCGACCCAGCTGTAACCACCGGTCGAGCTCGTCCCGCGCGCCTTCAGCGCCTCTTGGAGGGTCTCGCTGAGCCCCCGGTATAGCCGCCTGACATCTTGCGACGACAGCTTGTTGGAGAGGTGCCCGTGGCGCAGGCCCGCCGCCCACAGGATCTCGTCGGAGTAGATGTCGCCCAGTCCGCAGATGAACGATTCGTCCATGAGGAGGTCTTTCAACCGCTGCTCTCTCTGGCTCAAGAGCAGCGAGAAGCGCTGCCACGTGAGCGGGCTCTCGAATGGGTCTATGGCCCCGTTGCATCCCACGGTCTTGATCCCTTCGAGAGGGAGAACGTAGACCTCCCCCGACTTCTGGGGATCGATGTAGCGCAGCTGGCCGCCGATGGTAAAGCCGATCACGACATGGGTATGGGGGCTGAGGCCGTCAGACGCGCTCGTCTTGAGCAGTTGTCCGGCGTCGCCTGGGTGGATCACAAGGGCATGCCCGTTGTCGAGCTCGAGGATGAGGTGGGTGCCTATGCGCCCCGCCCGGTCGATCCTGGCGCCGATCAGCAGCTCCTGAAAATCCTTGCGGCGCCCATGGTGTCGGATGATCTTCATTGCGTTGGTGCTGGGGCGCACCTCGGCCTCTTTGACGCGGCGACCGACCACCTCGCGCTCGAGATCGCGCCTCAGCACCTCGATTTCAGGAAGCAAACGCGTCCGGCCCCCCGCCTCTTCCATGGGACGCGCCGGGTGCGGGGCCCGAATCGGCCCCGGATGCAGACTCGACGGTGGCCGTGAGCCGTTTGAGCGCCGCCCGCGCGGCTTTCTGCTCGGCCTCCTTCTTGCTCCGGCCCCGGCCGGCTCCGACCAAGCTTTCGCCCACCACCACCACCTCTGCGGCGAAGCTCTTGGAATGGTCGGGCCCCGAAGCCG
Organism: Actinomycetota bacterium; assembly: GCA_030860245.1. Taxonomy (GTDB): domain Bacteria; phylum Actinomycetota; class CADDZG01; order CADDZG01; family WHSQ01; genus JACDDL01. The sequence continues at coordinate 2,512 of JALZIO010000334.1, forward strand.
TTACCCGGTAGGTGGGCACGCGGCCAAAGTCGCGCACCGCCACCTCCTGCAGGGCGTTCTTGGCGTCGTAACGCTCGCCCCCGGCGACGCCGTCGGACAGCCTGACGGCGAACATCGGCCTCAGAACCGAAGTCACGTGCTCCATCCCCCGGTCGAGGTAGAGGGCCCCGACAATCGCCTCGAAGGTGTTGGCGAGAAGGGAGGGTTTGCCCCGGCCCCCCGTCGCCTCTTCACCCCGGCCGAGGCGGAGATGGTCACCGATCCCGAGGTCGCGGGCCATCTCGGCCAACGCGAGGGTGTTGACGACCGAGGCGCGCAGCCGGGCCATGTCGCCTTCGGGCAGTTCCGGATAGTCCTGATACAGCAGGGTTGTGACCACGGCCCCAAGGATTGAGTCACCGAGGAATTCAAGCCGCTCGTTGTGGATCGCCGGGGCCGGTCCGGGGACGGGATGCTCGAAGGCGTGGGAGCGGTGCGTGAGCGCAAGCTCGTAGAGAGGGCCGCCGCCGGGCGGGATCCCGAGAACCTCGAGGCCCGATTTCCTATTCAGTCTCGACGGCCTGTCGGCCTGCGTAATAGCCACAGTTGGAGCACACCCGGTGCGGCAGCTTGGATTCGCGGCACTGGGGACAGGAGGAATAGGTGGGGGCGGACACGCGCCAGTGCGCCCTCCTCATTCGCATCTTGGAACCCGTCTTACGGCGTTTGGGTACGGCCACCTTGACTCCTCCTCGCCTAGTTGCTCAGCTTGTCGCGCAGGGCGCTGAGGCCCGCCCAACGGGGATCGAGCCCTTCCGCGGCGCACCCGCAGGACCCGTCGTTGAGGTCCTGCCCGCAGCTTCCGCACAACCCGGGGCACGCTTCCCGGCACAACGGTCTCAGAGGCAACGCCAGCGTCAACGCGTCCCGCAGCATAGGCTCCAGATCGATGACCTCGCCGTCGACCGCATAGACATCCTCCTCGGCGGGTCGCCCGGGCCCATCCGCGAACAGCTCGCACACTTTGACGCTCATCCCCGAGGAGAAAGCCCGGAGGCACCGGGCGCATTGCAGCCGCGCCCCGGCGTCCACCGACCCGCTGACGAGGATGCCCTCGACCACACTGTCGGCCCGGAGATGGGCCTCGACCGGCGTTTCGCCCACCGAGGCCAGCACCGTCCCGACCCCCTCGACCGGCCGGGAAATGTAGATGTCACGGCCGGCGCCGGGTCGGCCCCGTATCTGAACCACAGAAACTTTTGCGTCTTGCACGCGCGCGTCTCGATCCATCTCGCTTGATCTCAAGTTCTCCGTGGTGCCGAAAAACCCACGTTCTTGCCTCCGGCAACGATACCAGCCGCTCGCCGGACCCGGGCGATCCGTATCCGCCCCGGTCACCGGTCCCTCTGCCTGGTCCGGCCCCGCGGGGTTTGCCGTGCAGGCGCCTGCGATCAGACCGAGCTGCCGCCCAGCTGGGCTGCGTCGAAGGGTGCCACGGTCGTCCGTTCGTCCAGCACCACTTCTTTGGGAGCGGTCGACCGCTTCTCGGCCTCGAGCTGCGCCCGCCCCCGCTCGACGGCGGCAAGCGTCTTGTTGAGCCACAGCTCGAACGCGTTGAGGCGCTCGTCGATGTACTCGTCGGCGTCGGCCGAGAGCTGCGCCGAATGGTCCCGCGCCGCCTGGGTGATTCGCTCCGCCTCGCCCTGGGCGTCCTGCATTATCTGCGTCTGCGACAACAGGCGATCTCTCTGAGCGCGCGCCTCGCCGATAATCCGCTCCGCCTCTTTGTAAGCGCGGGCCAACAGGTCATCCCGGTCCCTGGTCATCCAACGGGCTTGGCGGACTTCGTCGGGGATCTGTTGCTTGAGCTGGGCCAGCAGCTCGAGCACCTCTTCCCGGTTGATCACCGCGTTGTTTGACAGAGGCACCGCCTTTGCCTCTTCGATAACCAGTTGAAGCTCGTCAACCCCTTCGATGAGATCCATCTCCGTCACCTTTCCCGGCCGTAGCGTTCGCTAAGGGCCGTCGCCACC
>JALZIO010000337.1 GCA_030860245.1 Actinomycetota bacterium
GGCGGCATCGAGGGGTCGGGGTCGCCGATCGGATCCTCGAGCACGTTCAGCTCCGCATCCACGACCCAACCCTCGGGAACGGTGACCTCGGCGCGCCCGCGAGCGCCCTGTGGCTCGTAGACGCGCAGCACCAGATCTTCCGAGTCCTCACCCACCTTGAGCGCGCCCAGCCCGAGAGAAACGCCCTCGACCCCCAACACCTGATGTGACGACTCGGCTCCTGCGAGGACTGGGCGCGTCGGCAGCGGGCGGTTGAGGTCCTCCGCCTCCATGAGCACTCCTCCCTCCAGCCATTCGCCTGCGTGGGGATAGAGCGCGTAGGTGAACCTTTGCGTTCCTTCATCGGCCAACGGATCAGGGTAGGTCGGGCTTCGCACCAGCGTGATGCCGATCTCGTTGTGGAGCGCATGGTGCCCGTACTTGCCGTCGTTCAGCAGCGCGACGCCGTAGCCAGGCTCCGACAAATCGACGAAACGATGAGCGGGGACCTCGAACTTGGCTGCGTCCCACGAAGTATTGCGGTGCGTCGGCCGCTCGACGACGCCGAAGGCGGTCTCGAAGGTTGCACGCTCGGAGCGAATTGCCAACGGGAAGCGCGCTTTCAACAGCCAGTGGCGGTCGTGCCAGTCGAGCGTGGTCTTGATCTCGAGGCGCGCCGAGTTGGCCCACAGGCGAACGTCCTGGGTGACAGTGCTGTTCCTGAAGCGCCGCCTGATGCGAATCGACGCGCGGTGGGGGCCGGATTCGATTACGTCGACTGATTCGAGGCCGGATATCTCGATCCCCTGTTGGACGTAGTCGGCGTCAATCTCCCAGGCGTCGAAGGCGCGGGGCTTGTCGACGTACGCCCACAGCTGATTCCCCCGATCCGCCAGCGCCTCCCGGTCACGGAGCTTGTCGAAGACGCTCCCGATCGTTCCGTCCGGCCCGAGCTCGACTCGTAGGAGGTAGTTTTCGATCCGGTCCGGCGCCACCTCGAGGGGAACCGACGCGCCCTGTTCGACCACCACGGACGCACCGAGTGCCGGCACCCAGGTCGGGGCCGCAAGAACGTTTCCACCCTCTACGGCTTGGCCTCCGGGTAGCTCATATGGGGCTTCGATTCTCAGGGGGCGAGCGGACAGGTCGGGGTTCACTGTCAGCACGGCCGGCCGCTCCCCCGGTTCGACGACGCGGTCGCCGAGTGCCTGTAGAGACGCTTCGATCACCGCGCCGGCGGCCTCGACCACCCCGGACAACTCCTCCTCGGCGGCGACGTAGACCTCTCGGATGCTCGAGCCGGGGAGGATGTCGTGGAACTCGTTGCGCAGCACCACCCGCCAAAGATCTTCGAGGAGCTCGGGGCTGTCGCCCCCGAGCAACGAATTCAGGCCGGCAATGGCTTCGGCGGCGACGAGATCGCGCTCGGCGCGCCGGTGAAGATACTTGGTGCGCCCTTGAGTGGTGTAGGTGCCGCGATGAGATTCCAGGTAGAGCTCGCCGACCCACGTGGGGACGTCCTTGTCCGCAATGACCCGGCGCGCCGAGCTGAAAAAGTCCGACACCCTCGTGAACCGGAGCTTGGGGAGCGCGGGGAATACAGCGAGAGCCCGCACCTTCTCGAGCATCTCCTGCGTCGTACCGCCTCCGCCGTCCCCGTAGCCGATGGCGAGCAGCGTTTCGGGGTAGCGGGTCTTCCCCCGGTAGTTGCGCCAGGTCGGCACGGTTGCTGCCGGCCCGGGATCACCGTTGTAGCCGCTCAGCGGATTCCAGAACTGATGTCCGAGCACGCGGCTCCCGTCGATTCCCTCCCACCAGAAGAGGTCATGTGGAAACTTGTTGGTCTCGGCCCAGTTCATCTTGTGGGTGAAGAAGTCCTCGATGCCCGCCTGGGTCAGAAGTTGGGGGAGCGCTCCGGTGAACCCGAAGCAGTCGGGCAGCCACGCAACCGTATGCCGTTGGCCGAAGTGGCGCTCGAAGTAGCGCTGACCGTAGAGCAATTGGCGAACCAGAGATTCACCCGATGGCAGGTTGAGGTCTGGCTCGACCCACATGCCGCCGATGGGCTCCCATTGGCCTGCGGCGGACTTGGTTCTGATGCGCTCGAAAAGCTCAGGATCGTCTTCCCGCACGTATTCATAGGCCTGCGCCGTCGACTGGTTGAAGATGAACTCCGGATAGCGGTCCATCAGCGCCTCCGCAG
>JALZIO010000009.1 GCA_030860245.1 Actinomycetota bacterium
GGCACGTCTGGGTAGGGAGCGTTCCCGGCGCCGACCTCCTGTGCAAGCTCATTGGCATCCGACCAGTTGGCGAAGCCCTCGGACTCAGGTCCAACGAGCGCATACATGTCCTTGTAGTCGAGGCAGGCCGGGCCCTCGAACTCGGGCGAGGTGAGAACAGAGAGTCCGTCGATGGCGACTTTTACTTCGATGAAGTCGACACCTTCCTTCTTGCAGGCTTTTATCTCCTCCGCCTCGATCGGACGGGAGGCGTCGGAGATCTCGAGCTTCCCCTGACAGAAAAGCTCGAAGCCGTCGCTGGTACCCGGCCCGTCGACCGATATCTGCAGGTCCGGGTTCTGCTCGCTGAAGATCTCGGCGTTGAGTGCGGTGATCGGCTCGACCGTCGAAGAGCCCGAGATCGTTACCTCGCCGGAAAGGGTTTCGCTGCCCCCTTCATCGGCACTGGCACCCCCTCCATCATCGCCCCCGCATGCGGCGGCGAGCAGGCTGAAGGCCAGCGCCGCCACCAGCAACCTAGTGTGCCTTCGATAAACGTGCGACATCCCGACGTCCTCCCTACGTTTGATTGCAGGACCACACCCTGCGGCCCCCGGCGGCCCCCTGTCCAAGCAACAGGGACTCACCCACAGGCGTGAAGCTAGCAATCCCATATGGCAGACCGGCAACCTGTTCATGAACTCAGTGTGAAATGCCCCTGCCCGTCCCCCGGCGATTCCGGGGCGGGGCCGGAGGTGGGTGCTAGGTTTTCGGGGCTTGTACCCCTTACCATTGAGACTGTCTCACCCCATTTACCGGGACCCATTCACCAGAAAGGGCAGACATGGATGAGCTGAGGATCTTCGGCGGCGTCGTCGCCCTGCTCCTCGCCGTCTTCGCCATCCGTCGCTCCCGGAAGAGGGAGCTGCGCCGAGGGGAGCTCCTCGCCGTATCTGTGTTTGTGGTCGCGCTGGGTCTCGCCGCTGCAGTGCCCCTGGTCTATGCGCCGATCCTGTCCGGTCTGGGGTTCGAACGGGGCGACGACCGGCAGATCATCGGCTTGCTGGTGATCTCTAACTTGATTCTGTTCATGTTCGCGTTCAGAGGCTTCGTGCGCGACGACAAGCTGTCGGACGAGGTGGGGAATCTTGTCGACTACATGGCTCTTCGACGCCTCGAAGACAGCGGCTGGCCGACGGTACGGGGCTCGTGCGCCGTCGTCATAGCCGCCTACAACGAGGCCGACAACCTTCCGGCTGTGCTGGGTCAGATGCCCGAGGAGGTCGAGGGCCTGCCGCTCCTTCCCATCGTTATCAGTGATGGTTCCACAGATGGGACCGAGAGCACGGCTCGAAACCTCGGGGCCACCGTCATGCGGCGCAATCTGAGGCGCGGGCAGGGTGCAGCAGTGCGCTTGGGGTGCCAGGTCGCCCTACGGACCGGCGCGCAGGTCATAGTAACCATGGACGCCGACGGTCAACATGACCCCAAAGAGATGTACCGGTTGGTCCGTCCCGTGCTGGAGGGCGAAGCCGACATCGTGCAGGGCTCGCGGGTTCTGGGATCATTCGAGATCGAATCGAACGTGCGCTCCCACGGCGTCAGGCTCTTCGCTAGCCTGTTGAGCCTGCTCGGACGAACTAGGATTACCGATCCCTCAAACGGCTACCGGGCGTTGACGCCGGCCACGTTTCAGCGCCTGGACCTGAGGCAGGATCAGTACTATGTATCCGAGTTGTTCCTGGATGCAATGCGCAAAGGCTTTAGAGCTATCGAGGTTCCCATCACCGTTCGCAAGAGGGCGTCCGGCGCCACGAAGAAGGGCAAGACTGTGCGCTACGCGTGGGGCTTCAGCAAGGCAATAATCAGGACCTGGTTGCGCTAACGGCGAAGGGCAAACGCACCAACGCCACGTTCGTTTAAGGAGGGGGACGATGCGCGTTTTCATACCCGGCGTTGACGGTTACCTGGGCTGGTCTCTGGCTCAGCACCTAGCGGCGCGGGGGCACGAGATTGCCGGGGCGGACTCCTATTTTCGCCGTGAGTGGGTCGACGAGATGGAGTCTTGGAGCGCGACTCCCATCGTGCCCATGGATGAACGGCTGAAGGCGTTCAAAGAGCATTACGGCAGAGAGTTGATGTTTTGGGAAGGCGACCTCACGGAATGGGATTTCGTCGAGTCCATCTTCAAGAACTTTCGGCCCGATGCTGTTGTTCATCTCGGCGAGTGTCCTTCGGCGCCCTTCTCGATGGTGGACGTACACCACGCCGTCATGGTGCAAACCAACAATATCGTTTCCACTTTCAATCTGCTGTTCGCGATGAAAGACGTAACTCCAGAGGCCCACTTGATCAAGCTCGGCACGATGGGCGAGTACGGGACGCCGGACATGGACATCCCGGAGGGGTTCTTTGACATAGAGTTCCGCGGCCGCAAAGGTCACCTTCCCTTCCCACGCGGCGCAGGCTCTTGGTACCACTGGAGCAAGGTGCACGGCTCAAACAACATCATGTTCGCCTGCAAACTGTGGGGCCTTCGCGCTACCGATGTAATGCAGGGGGTCGTCTTCGGCACCCGCATCGATGAAATGGCCGGCGATGAGCGCTTACTTACGAGGTTGGACTTCGACGGCTCATTCGGCACGGCTATTAATCGGTTCTGCTGCCAGGCAGTTATAGGGCATCCTCTGACACCCTTCGGCAAGGGGCTGCAGAAACGCGGTTTCCTTCCGCTACGAGACTCCATGCAGTGCTTGACGCTGGCGCTGGACCATCCGGCCGAAGCCGGTGAGTACCGGGTGTTCAACCAGTTCGAAGAGGTGTACGGGGTAACCGATCTGGCGCACAAGGTCAAGGCGGCGGCGGGAGAGCTCGGGATCGAGTCAGAGATACGCGCGCTCGTCAACCCGCGCGTCGAACTCGAGGATCATTATTACAACCCCGACCATCAGCATCTGCTTGATCTTGGGTACAAGCCATCTCACGACGTAGACGCGGAACTGCGGATCATGCTTGAGGATTTGATGAGATATCGCGACCGAATAGACGCCAAGCGCGAGGTCCTGATCCCCGACGTCAAATGGAAAGGCAACCGAGAAAGGGTTGGCTACCTCCAGGACCCCGTGGCATCGGCGTAAACCCACCGGGCCTCCTCGCTTCCTGGCTGGTTCGCGGGTGGCCGCCCACATAGGGTGCCCGGATGGGCATTGTTCTGGGTCTCGCGGCCGCCATCATCTACGGAGCGGCCGACTTCGTAGGGGGGCTTGTCTCCCGGCGCACGAACGTGCTTGGGGTCGTGCTCTTCTCGCAACTCTGGGGTACCGCTCCCCTCCTGGCGGCCGTGCCGTTCTTCGATGCGACGGTGGCCGGTGAGGATTTCGCCTGGGGCGCTGCAGCAGGGGTCGCAGGGGCAGCAGGGGTCGTGTTTCTTTACCGGGGCCTCTCCCTCGGTCGCATGACCGTGGTCGCGCCCACCACCGCGGTTGAGGCGGCAACCATCCCGGTGATCTTCGGGCTGGTCGGAGGCGAGCGCCCTACTGCGGTGGCACTGGCCGGTGTCGCCGTGGCTCTTCCGGCGGTCGCACTGGTGAGCTCATCGCCGAGGGGAGCACCGAATGACACCGGCACGCGCGGCGGCGAGGGGCGTCTGCCACCCGGGCTTCCCGAGGCGTTGGTCGCCGGTCTGGCTTTCGGGCTCTTCTTCATTAGCCTCGAGCGGACCGGCTCGGGGTCGGGGCTCTGGCCACTCGTGGCGGCCCGGGCGACGGCCATGCTTTGCGTGGGCGCGGGCGCCCTCCTTACCCGGCGCTCCCTGCGTCCCTCCCCCGGAACCGCCGCGGGCATCGCAACGGCCGGCACCCTCGACGTCCTGGCCAACGTCCTCTATCTGCTGGCCAGCCGCCAAGGTCTCCTGTCGCTTGTGGCGGTCCTGACCTCGTTGTATCCGGCAAGCACTGTGTTGCTGGCCAGAGTGGTGCTGCGCGAGCGGCTGTGGCGAGTGCAGGCCGGGGGTTTGTTTCTGGCAGCCGTCGGTGTCGCTCTCATCGCCTTGGGCTAGGGTCCCGTCCGCCCTGTAGGGGCATAATTTGACATAAAATGCGTGTAAATAGTATCAATCCCCTCAGAACAGACCGCCAACTACCCATGAGAGGGCAGAGCACATGGCTACCTACGATGAGTTGAGTGCGTCCAACAGCCGCCACGCCGAAGACTTCACACACGGGCACCTGCCGATGCCTCCCGCACGACAGCTCGCGGTGATCACCTGCATGGACGCCCGCCTACACCCGGAGACGTTCCTGGGGTTGGATGTGGGTGATGCTCACGTCATCCGCAATGCCGGGGGCCGGGCGTCAGGCGACGCTATCCGCTCATTGGTCATCTCGCAGCGATTTCTGGGGACCAATGAGGTTGTGGTCATCCACCACACCGATTGCGGGATGCTCACCTTCTCCAACGATGATCTGGTGGCCAAGATCCGCGAGGATCTCGGCGCGGACGCATCGGATCACGATTTCCTGCCGTTTGGGGATCTAAAGCAGAGCGTTGTCGACGACGTCGACGCGGTGCGATCGTCAGACCTCATCCCTGACGACATACCGGTGACCGGAGCGATCTATGAGGTCGAGACCGGCCGGCTTAGAGAGGTGGTCCGGAAGTAACCGGGCGGGCGTCCTACCGGGGGGCGGCGCGCCCATTGGCCCATCAACGCGGAACGGGTCCCGGCCCCCTCAAGCTCACGCCTCGATGTTGGCCACGCCGTCCCGGGGGCGGCGCTGGATTCCGGGCCTCTTTCTCGCCAACGCCCTTGAGCACCTTGAAGAGGACTGCAAGAAGCGCCAGAGACAGCGCCGCCTGCTTCAAGAGTTTTCCGGGAACGAGCTCGCCCTCGCCCGAAGGCGGCTCGGCCACCTCGGCCAACGCCACCCCGGGATAAAGCTCGGCGGCGGCTTGGCGCGCATGGGAAGCGTTGGGGTAGGTCTTGCTGCTTCTCAGCTCGACTTCGGCGTCCGGATTGTTATAGAGCCAGCGCCAGCGGCCATCGTCCTCGCGACGATAGGTGATGTGTTCGCCCATAAGGCCACAGATGCTAACCCCTTGGAGTGCTCGACGGGCCCGCCGGCGCTTCCGCTAGTGCAGTGTGGCAATCGCCCATGCGAGAAGGGACGCGGCGGCAAAGGCCGCAAGGAAAGTGGCCACCGCTACCCCGAAGGCAAGGGTCACTCCGCGCACCCACCGCGCGGTCCAATCGAGAACCGAGTCGAAGGCGTCCAGGAACGAGGCCACGGCGGCGCGCCCGTGCGCCCGATCGGCGTACAGGAAGGCTCGGGTAAAGCTCAGAGGAATGAAAGCGGCAGCAGCTGCCAGAGAAGCTACCGGAGCGCGGGCGACACTTGCTCTGCGGGACATGGACCCTCGAGTCGAGTTGGAGGAGAGATACCTTTATCTCGACCGAGCGAAGAACAACTTGAGTGCACACAATCGGTTTAGCCCGAAAAGTCTCAGAGAGGTCCAACTCTGCCGTCGGCAGGCTCGAACGGCGTCGCGTAGTCCGGCACGCTCGACAGGACCGCACTGATCGCTTCGGGGTCGGCGTCGCGAGCCCGCCCGGCCGCCTTCACGATGGCCGGAAGCAGGCGAATGTCCCCGGCCGTTGGAAAGCCGGTTACCTCTGGCCGCGCCAGAACAAAGGCCACCGCCGCGTCCACGTGCGGCTGCTCGTCGAACGGCATGTACCAGGTGGCGTAGCGCGGGTCTTCACCCTCGAGCCAGAGGTTCCTCGAAACCGGTTTGATGACCATCAAGCCGGCGTCCAGGCGCTTGATCTCCGAGATGAGAGCCTCATAATCACGGCGGTAATCTTGGTTGCCGTACAACAGGTAGTTCAAGGGGGTAAGCACGGTATCGAAGCTGTAGCGGCGCAAAGCTTCGAGGTGCGTCGCCGGCGCGCCGTGGCCGTGCCCGGTGATTCCGATTGCGCCGACAAGACCTTCGTCTTTGGCCTGAAGAGCGGCCTCCAAGGCGCCGCCTCGACCTGTCGCCAGGTCGAGTTGCCTGAGGTCTCCAATGGCGTGCAGCTGGATCAGGTCGACGCTGTCGACCTCGAGCCGCGTTAGCGAACGCTCGATCTCGCGGCGCGCCCCCTCTTTGCCGCGCTCCTCGGTCTTGGTGGAAAGAAAGATCCGGGAGCGTATGTCCGGCATCCAAGGACCCAGCCGCAACTCGGAGTCACCGTAAGACGCCGCCGTGTCGAAGTGGTTGATGCCGCT
>JALZIO010000046.1 GCA_030860245.1 Actinomycetota bacterium
GTGGACAGCAGTCGGGTGCGCAGTCACACGGCACGCCGTCGATTCCTAGATCGGTCATGTTTGTTCACCTCCTTGGGCTGCAAGGTAGGGGCCGCAGACCCACTCCCACTCGCCTCCGCAGTCGGAAGCCGGAGAGCGGTCGAGCATCCCGGTGAGATCGGAGCGCAGTTCTGTCAACCTTGCGACCTCGGTATCGATCTCGTCGATCCTGGCGCGGAGAAGGTCCAGAGTGTGCCCGCACGGGCACGAGCCGTTGTCGGAGATGTCGAGTAACTCACGAATTTCACGCAGTCGCAGGCCGAGACCCTGTGCGCGTCGTACGAAGTCGACGCGCTCCGACGACGTCTCGTCGTAGAGGCGGTAACCGGCCGGGCTACGTTCCGGCGGAGGCAGCAGGCCCTCGCGCTCGTAGTAGCGGACGGTGTCGGAAGAGACCCCAGAGCGAGAGGCGAGTTGTGACACGGTCATGGTCATATGAGGACCGTAAACCTTGGAGCGCGCTCCAAGGTCAAGCGATCAACTAGAAACCGCACCCCACGAGGCCCTAATCTCTCAAGGCCGAGCGGTCATTCCCCACCCAGTCGCAAGTTCTTGAGCTTCCTCGAGAACCTCGTCGCGGATGACGCGGTGAAGAGCTTTCGGCTCAACGACGTGGACGCTGCAACCGAGGAGCTTCTGCAAATCTTCGACCAGGAGCCCTTGGTCGATGAGACTTCTGCTTGGCTCGAACTCCACCAAGAAGTCGGCGTCGCTGGCGAGCAGTGCATCTCCACGCGCGACGGAGCCGAAGACCCGTACGTTGGAAGCTCCGTGGCGGGCCGCAACCTCGAGGATCTCGCGCTTCTTATCCCTCAAGAGATCTTTGAAAGCCTGCACCGGACCCGAATCGGTGACGAATCCGCGCGCTGCAGCCAAGATCTGAGGCCCACTTCGTCCAAGACTTCCCCTCGAAGCAAGCGAGCCGGCGAACGATCGTCTAGCTCGGGATTGAGTCCCTGAAACCACGACTGAACTACGTCGGGGCTGTCGTGTTCTCCGATGAACTGCGCGATCCAGAAAGCAACCCTGAGGCGGGGTTCGACGTCTCCCCTCTTCACCCTTACTCCTTCGGCCCACTCCCGAACCGTTCTCGTCTCGCGTATCCGGGCGATGTAGGCGACTAGCTTCAACCCAAGCAGATCCCCCCGAGAACCGGTCACGATGCCTAGGGTCGCCGAAATTTCCATTCGAACCGAGCATTCCTCTCGAACGAGCAGCTCATCTCGCACCCCAGACCCTCATGAGCGCCAAGCCCCGCCATTACGACTCCAAGAACGACTTGAGCTCCGCCAGTTGCTCCTTCCACATCGCTTTCATGGATTCGGCCTCTTCGGCATCCCCCAAGCCGTTCGTGCGCCAGGGCGACCATCGATTTCGATTCCCCCTTTTCGGTGAAGCCGACATTCACCCGCGTCGAGCCGTCCTCCCAATCGAAGCGCGCCGAGCGCCCCGGCTGCGAGGTGCGCAGCGACATCGTTCCTTCGGCGAGCCACCTCTTTCGCTCGACGTCGTCGACGACCGCGTCGAAGAGAACGTCAATGCTCACGGCGACCGTTTTCGAGGCCGAGATCGAGAAGCCGTCCGGCCGCTGGTGCTTGAGCCGAAGCCCGCGCGCCCGCTCATAAGCGACGGTGACCGACTGCGCCCACCAACCGGCGACATCGTGTTCTTCGTTCAGGAAACGCGCTATCTCGCCGTGCTTCTTGTCCCGCGCGTCCCATCCGTCAAGGATCGAGAACCATTCGTCCCACTTCTTACCGGTCGCCTGCTCGATTGCTGCATCCGACACTCGGTCGTCGGCCGCCGCGAGTCTCGTGCGCGCTACCCGGTTACGGTCGCGCTTCTGGGCCACCTGGCTGCGCGCAGTCGTGTAGCTCTCGCCGGTCTTAGACATGCGCTCGCGCACGCGGCGCTTGAACGACTTGTTCTCGGTCATCGCTCCTCCTTCGTCATGTCGCGACCGCGGGACTCACGCTCCCTTGGGCGCGACCCGAAGGGGTGCTACCGAGCGTCCCGAGGGCTGGGCCCCCTTTGCCTCGTAATGCCGGCGGCGTGAGCGCCGGGGCCGAGGTTGGGCTTGGGACGTGCCTCCATCAAAGATGCCCGGCGGTTCCGGCGCAGACAAGCCCTCCTCACGAGGTCGCCCATCTCGCGCGGCATGAGATCGCAGTCGGCCATGATTTCAGCGTTCGGCTCTAGAACAACACGGGTCCTTCGAGGTTGGTGGTATCGGAGGTAGCGCCGCGAACTCCGAAAGGCCTTCGCAAACTGATTGGCGCCTGCGTCACGTGCGTCACCCGCAACGCCGTTGCCCAACGAGAAGGCCGGCCCAAGGGCCGGCCTTTCCTTCGATAGGGTCGGCTCAGTTCAGAGCCTTGCCGCCACTCCCGGATCCGGTCGACTCGATCGCTATCTTCTTCGGAGCGACCTCCTCGCTGTAGGGGATGGTCAGCTCGAGCACGCCGTTGTCGAAGCGCGCGCCGATCTTGTCGAGGTCCAACCCCTTGCCGAGCGCCAGTCGCTGGGTGAAGTCACCGTAGAAGATCCCCCGGCGCATCCACCGGATTCCCTCGGCGTCGTACGGGAAGCTGCGCATCCCGTTGACGAGGAGAGTGTTGTCCTGGACGGTCACCTCCACCTGGTCCGGATCCACTCCCGGCAGGTCCATCCTGACCATGAGCTTGTCCCCAAGGTGAAAGATCTCGGTAGGGACGTTGGTCCACCCGGGGGCAACGTCCTCGTTGAAGACCCTGCGAAAAAGGTCGTCGACCTCACCCGGACCGTTCCGAAGCGTACTCAGACGCATCGTGCACCTCCTTCTGAGTTCCTGCTGCCTACGGAGCGAAGATATCAAACCCCTCTAGTGGATGTCAACATAAAAACTGAGTGTAAGAGACTCATAAATGCTGCACCCAGGTGGGAGCATCAGGCGTTGCAGTTGGGCACCCCGGCGGCCCTAGCGTGCTACGGTTTGTGGCATGTCTCGTATGCGAATATCAACCACAGTTGATGCCCACCGCCTGGCGGAGGCGCGCCGGAGACTCGCGGTCAGCGACAGCGAGCTGATCGACCGCGCGCTCGCCGCGCTGATCGACGACCTCGAGGCCGAACGCGAGCTGACCGCGCTCACTGAGGCGCCGTACGAGGACGATGAGGAGCTCTCGTGGCAGGCACCCGTAGGCCCGGATCTGCCCTACGACCACGACATCCCGAGAGATGTCCTGGATCTCGCCGCCCAGCGGCGACGACGGACTCCCGACGAGTGAGGGGTCTCGGTCACGGCCAGGTGTGGTGGGCGGACCTCGACAAGGTCCGGCCGGTGGTCGTCCTCACACGCGCGCGCGTCGCGCCGCTGCTCACCCGTGTGATCGTCGCGCCCGTCACGACCACCGTGCGCAACCTGGCCACCGAGGTGCCACTCGGCGAAGCCGAAGGTGTGGCCGACAGCGTAGCGAGCCTCGACAACATCCAGCTCGTGCCGGTCGACCGTCTACTGCGCCGCGCCGGCATCGTCGCGCCGAGCCGCTGGCCGGAGTTCTGCGCCGCGGTGCACGCCCTCATGGCCTGCTGATCACCGGTGGCCCGCCGTCTCGGTGAAAAACCGTCCTCAGGGAGAACAGAGCGCAACGGCCGGACGACGGTTGCGCCCTTAGGGGCGCAAGGCTTTAAGAGCCTGTTGCGTAAAGGTGTTCGGGACAATCCTTGACACAAACATCTCGCGGCCCACCTGTCGTGCACCCCCAGCATCTCGCGGTGCTTGCAACTGTTAGGGGGTTTTCGCGACAGGCTCTCAGGGGAGGCCACGGCGGGCGAACAAGCCCAGCACCGCAATCATGCCGGCGAGGGCCACGAGGCCGGGCCAGGTGGAGGACCAGGCGACATCGCCCAGGAAACCCTGGCGAGCGAGCTCGAGCACGCTGGTCATCGGGTTGAACTGGGCGATGGCGTGCACCCAGCCGGTGAGGAGCTGGAGCGGCATCAGAGCCGTAGACAAGAAGAAGGTCAGGA
>JALZIO010000051.1 GCA_030860245.1 Actinomycetota bacterium
CGTTGGGGGAGGCCGAGCCCGAGACGGTCGAGGTGGGGGTGCCGGCGGTGCTCTTCTCACGAATGATCACCGGCCCGATCGCAACTATCCTTGCCTACTTCGCGAGTTTCGGCCTCTATTCGGGCGACTAGACAAAGCTAGCTACGCACTTGCTTCGGGCGCTATTTACGCGACGAAGCAATAGGATAGTCGTCCGTTCACAGAGGAGGACTGGACATGGCGGAGTATCGCTCGGTAAAGATCGAGGCCGGCCGCGGGGGTTGGGGCGGGCCGCTCGTCATAACACCCACTGAGGACAAACCTCTCATCTACAGCGTCACGGGGGGCGGTATCCACCCGGTCGCTGCCAAGATCGCAGAGCTTACCGGGGGTGAGGCGTTCGACGGCTTCAAGAGCTCGGCAAAGTTCGAGAAGATTGCCTGCGCTGTGATCGACTGCGGCGGAACCGCGCGCGTCGGCGTCTATCCGATGAAAAAGGTTCCCACAGTCGATGTCTACCCGACCTCCCCGGCGGGCCCACTGATGATGTTCATCAAGGAGGACGTTTTTGTCTCAGGCGTCGGGCCGGACCAGATCAAGCCGGCATAGCCGAACCGGTGCCCAGCGCCCCGCTCTATTCGACCGTCGTGACATCAATCGGCCCCCTCCTGGGCGAGTTCCTCGCCGAACGGATCATCGTGCTCTTCAATGAAGACGCGCCCGAAGAGCTGTGGGAATTCGCCGTGATCCACCGGCCGGACGGCAGCTTTGAAGAGGTGCGGCCGGGCGATCTGGTCTGCTTTGGCTCGCATGATCCCATAAAGGTCACGGCAGTCGGCGAGGTGGCCAACAAGAACATCGCGGCTCTTGGCCATGCAGTATTCAAGTGCAACGGCAACGAAGAGGCAGAGCTCCCGGGCGACGTGTGCCTCGAAGACGTTCCTCTGCCCCAGGTCGAAGTCGGCCAGAGGATCCGCATCCAAGCCGGGGGCTAGGGCGGGCCAGACAAAACCTTCTTCTAAGTCGCGAAGGGGCGACTAGTGCCTCGTCGCGCAAATCACCGACGCATTCGAGCGCCCCTGCATCGCCGATGGCTGCGTTCCTCGTCGCTCACGTACCTCTAGGTACGCTTCGACTCCTCGCGCCTTGCCCTCGGGCCGGAGGGACGCTCTCGGTGCAGGCGCTACTTACGCGACGAAGCACTAACGCAGGATTTCGATTAGTTCACTCGCTACCCGAACGGGTTTGGTCGCGACGCGCGGCAGCAGCGACCGGAGCGTGGCGGGCTCGGTCGTCATTTCGCGAAGGACCCGCCATGGCTTGGTGACTATGCGTCCCCGCATCTCGCCGACATAGCCGGCCACCGGGTGGTGGCGGCCCCAGGTCTCAGTCGAGCACTGCAGGCAGCGGATCTCGTGCAATGACGATCCCACATAGTGCAGCTCGTGAGACGTTTGACGTCCACAATTTTGGCACATCAACGACGACTTAACCTTCACAACCCATCCCCTCCTTTACGGCGCTCTGACCAGGGACGCTGCGAGAACCACGTCTTCTGGGAAAGTGACCTTGATATTGCGGGGATCGCCTTCGACGACCTCGACGGGTACGCCCATTCTCTCAACTGTGGAAGCGGTGTCGGTGCCTTCGAAGCCGGCATCCTTCGCCGCACGAAAAGCATCGAGCAATATTGCCGCCTGAAACACCTGAGGGGTCTGCGCACACCACAGATCTTCTGTTGACCGCCATCCAGAGGCGCCGTGATCTGTCACGCTAACCAGCTCTTCCTTGAGGGGCACGCCGCAGATCGCTCCCCCTGCTTTCCGTGCCCGGTCCAAGAGCGTGACCACCGAGGCGCCGTGATAGATGGGGCGCGCTCCGTCGTGGATGAGGACTAGCTCGATGTCTCCGCTCTCGATGCGAGCTGCGAAGTGTTCGATCGCGCCGGCCTCGGAAGCATGGCGGGTGGCCCCTCCTGGGAGGATGCCGTGAACGACGCAGCCCGCCTCCGCCAAGACCTCGGCGCATGTCCCGAGCTCGCCCGGAGCGGCCACGACATAGGTCTCGTCGACGTCGGGGTGCTCGATGAAGGGCCGGACGGCCCGCGCGATGATCGGAAGGCCGTCGAGGTCGAGATAGACCTTGTTGACTGCGTGTCTCGCCCGCGCTCCGCTTCCTGCGCCGAGGACCACTGCGATCGTGCGATACATACCATCCCTCCCCGCCTAGTATCGCACGATTGCCCCCGTCTGGGGTGGGATGATAGGTTCAAATGTGAAGTCGTTGAACAAATGTGAACCTGAACACAAGATGTGAATCTGAACAAATGTGAAACATTCGGGTGCCACCCGCCGCGTTTGGGTGGCCCCCCGGCATCAGAGGACGTCTGCGATCATGGGCTACATACGATGAGGGGCTCCAACTCCGGATACCTGCACCGGCGCGCCGAGACCGGGGCGCCGATCCGCATCGGCCTCATCGGAGTCGGTCAGATGGGCGCAGGCATCGTCAGCCAATGCTCCCACTTGCCCGGCATAGAGATCGTGGCGCTCGCAGACGTCGACCTCGAACGAACTACCCGGGCGCTCGCCCGCACCGGCGTCTCCGATCCTCTCCGGGTAGACGACGCCGACGCCGCGGCCGCCGAGGTGAGCGATGGCCGCACGGTGATCACCTCCGACTCCGAGCTCATCCCCCACCTTCCCGTGGACGTGGTGGTTGAAGCAACGGGGATCCCCGAGGTGGGGATCCGGGTCGGATTAGCCACCGCCTTTGCCGGCAAGCACCTCGTCTCGATGAACGTCGAAGCCGATGTCACGGTCGGCCGGCTCCTGCGCCGGATGTTCGCACTCTCCGGGAAGGTCTACACAATCGGCGCCGGCGACGAGCCCGCGGTGGCTTGGGGGCTGGTTGATCTCTGTCGCACCATCGGCCTCGAGGTCGTCGCCGCGGGAAAGGGCAAGAACAACCCTCTGGACTTCAGGGCCACCCCGTCCAGCGTGCGCGAAGAAGCATTGGCCAAGGGCATGAACCCGCGCATGCTGGCGGCGTTCGTGGACGGGACCAAAACGATGTGCGAGATGACCGCGTTGGCCAATGCGACCGGGCTGTCCCTGGACGTGCCCGGAATGCACGGCCCCCGGGCCAACACGGCGGATCTCGCGACAACCTTTTGCCCTTCAGAAAACGGCGGCATCCTGTCACAGCGCGGAGTGGTGGACTACGTGACCGGAGATGTCGCTCCCGGGGTGTTCGTCGTTGTCACCACCGACGACGCCGACGTTGCGTCCGACCTCCGCTACCTGAGCGTGGGCACCGGCCCATACTGGACGCTTACGCGCCCGTTCCATCTCGCCAACCTGGAGGTTCCGGTGAGCATCGTGGAAGCGGTAAGAGGCAACCGAGCCACCCTCGTCCCCGAGCACCACATGGCGGAGCTCGGGGCAACAGCGAAACGCGACCTGGCCCCTGGAGATCTGATCAGCGGAATCGGAGGCGAGGAGGTATTTGGCTTCGCCTGGCCCGCCGACCAGGCGCGCGCACGCAACCTGGTGCCGATGGGGCTCGCTGAGGGCGCAAGGGTCATCAAGCAGGTAGCTCAAGGGACCGCTATCACGTTCGATGATGTCGAGGTACAGGAGACGAGTGTCCTGGCTAAGGCCTGGCACATGCAGGAGCATCTCGACACCTTCGGCATCGAGGAGGTTTCGTGGGAGACGCTGGCGAGCTGAATCGAGACGAAGCCACCGAGCTTCTGAGCACGATGTGGACGATCCGCCGGTTCGAAGAGGCCGTCGACGATCTGTTCGCCCGGGGTCTCCTCCACGGAACGATGCACCTGTCGATCGGTCAGGAGGCAAGCGCCACGGGGGCCATTGCAGCACTCGAGCAGGGCGATTACATCACCAGCACACATCGCGGCCACGGTCATTGCATCGCCAAGGGTGCTGACGTGACGTTGATGTTGGCAGAGCTATTGGGCAAGGAGACCGGCTACTGCAGGGGGCGCGGTGGGTCGATGCATATTGCCGATCTCGACGCAGGAAATCTCGGCGCCAACGGCATCGTCGCCGGTTCGATACCGATAGCCGCAGGAGCTGCCCTCGCTCTCAAGCAACGAGGCTCCGACCGGGTCGTCGTGTGCTTCTTCGGCGATGGCGCCGCCAACGAAGGAGCGTTTCACGAAGCGCTCAATATGGCGGCCACATGGAAGCTTCCCGTCATCTTCATATGCGAGAACAATCACTATGGAATGTCGATGGCGTGGACGAAAGCTGTTGCGATCGATCGGCTGTCGCGGCGCGCAGATGCCTATGGATTTCCCGGCCTGACCATCGACGGCAACGACGTCATCGCCGTCAAAGAGGCCACCGGACGAGCGGTGGAGCGAGCTCGCTCCGGTGAAGGCCCGACACTGATCGAATGTCTTACCTACCGTCATAAAGGTCATTCCAAGAGCGACCAGAATCTGTACCGCACACGCGAAGAGATCAAGGAATGGCGCGACAAGGATCCCACCCAGCGCTTTGCACGCGTCGCCATCGATGCCGGGCTAATCGACGCGGCCACCGCCGATCGCATCGCCGACGATGCCAGGGAGACGATGGCACGCGCCATCGAGGAGGCGAGGTCGGGGCCGGATCCCACCCTCGTCGGCATCGAGGATGAGACATATGCCTGAGGCGCGCTCCATCACCTACGCGGAGGCGATCCGGGAAGCGCTCGATGACGCAATGGCCTCCGACGAATCGGTGTTCTTGATGGGAGAGGACATCGGGGTGTACGGAGGCGCGTTCGGCGTTACTACGGGGCTTCTCAAGAAATACGGCGCCGACCGCGTGCGCGATACGCCCATCTCGGAGATCGGCATTGTTGGAATCGCGGTCGGCGCCGCACTCATCGGGATGAGGCCCGTCGCCGAGATGCAATTCTCTGACTTCACCGCCAATGCGATGGACCAGCTCTGCAATCAGGCCGCAAAGCTGCACTTTATGTACGGAGGCAAGGCACAGGTGCCGATGGTCCTCCGTGCGCCGACCGGCTCGGGCACCGGCGCTGCTGCACAGCACTCGCAGTCCATCGAGTCCTGGCTGGCCAACGTCCCTGGTTTGAAAATCGTCATGCCCTCGAGCGCATTGGATGCCAAGAGTCTGCTCACAGCGGCAATAGCGGATCCCAACCCGGTCGTGTTCCTGGAGCACAAGCTTCTCTACAAGACCAAGGGCGAGGTCGAGGCCGGAAGCTACAGCGGCGAGCTCGGCCGCGCCGCGGTGGCACACGAGGGCAGCGACGTCTCGATCGTGTGCTGGTCCGCCATGGTGCCGAAAGCGCTGGCCGCGGCGGGTTCGCTCAAAGACCAAGGCATCGACGCCGAGGTGATCGACGTGCGCACGCTCCGGCCCCTGGACCGCAACACGATTGTCGAGTCGGTGTCGAAAACCGGTCGTGTTCTCGTTGTGCACGAGTCGCCGCTCACCGGCGGCTTCGGCGGTGAGATCGCAGCGACGGTCACCGAGAGCGACGCGTTCGACTTCCTGGAGGCTCCGGTGAAGCGCCTGGCCGGACTGGAGACACCCATCCCTTACAACCCCGAGTTGGAGAAGGGCGTGGTTCCGCAGGAAGAGGACATCGTGAAGGCCGCCGTCGAGATCCTGGCAGGGTAAGGAATCTCAGATTGCGCGAAATCGTCATGCCCAAGTCGTCGATGACGATGACCGAAGGCGAGCTCGTCAAGTGGGTCGTCGCCGAAGGCGACGAGGTTCAAGCCGGAGACCCGGTGGCCGAGATCATGACCGACAAGGTCGAGATGGAGGTCGAGGCACCCGAGGACGGACGCATGGGAATCCTCGTGGAGGCGGGCCGGACCGTGGACGTCGGCACCACCATCGGGGTGATCCTGGGCGAAGGAGAACAAGCCCCCAACGACGGTGCTGCAACGGCTCCCCAGCCCCCTGCCCGCGAGGATCCGGTCGCCGCCGACATCTCCGGTGTCCGGCCCGGCCGGACCGAGCTCCCGAACGACCCCGCCCGCGAGCGCGCTGAGGACGGGCGCCTGCGTGCTTCACCCGCAGCCCGAAAGATGGCCAAGAATCGAAAGATCGACCTCGCGGCCCTGCGGGGTTCGGGGCCCAAAGGCCGCATCACCACCGACGATGTCGCCGCAGCAAGCAACTCGGAGGCGCGGGGGGAGGCCGTCTCGCCCCCACGTGACGGAGACGGCCCCGGGGGCGTTGTCCGCCGGGAGCGCCCCACCGGTGTGCGCGGCGCCATGGCGCGCCGAATGGGGATGGCCGCGTCAATTCCTCAGTTCACCCTCTTCTCCGATGTCTCCTTCGCCGCCGCCGAGCGGGCGCGCCGGGAACTGTCGGCAAGCTGGGATGTCCGCCTCAGCATCACCCACCTGATCGTGCGGGCCACAGCCGTCGCCCTCCAGGGACACGGGGAGCTCAACGCCCACTGGATCGACAACTCGATCGAAAGGTTCGCCGACGTCAACATCGGCGTGGCCATGGCTACCGACGCCGGTCTCATCGTCCCCGTTCT
>JALZIO010000074.1 GCA_030860245.1 Actinomycetota bacterium
CAGAGGAACCACCTCCTGTGCCGATCCTTTCCCATATGTACTCGTTCCAACAACGAGCGCGCGATTGCGATCCTGTATTGCCCCGGCAACAATCTCCGAGGCACTGGCAGAGCCCTCGTTGACGAGGACCACCAGGGGAATGTCCTCGAACGCATCGCCCTCCGCGTCGTAGACGATGTCGGGCTCGGATCTCTCCTGGTACGACACGATAGCGCCGTCTTCGATGAAAGCGCTGGCGACATTGACGGCCTCGGTGAACAAGCCGCCGCCGTTGTCACGAAGATCGAGCACAAGGCCTTCCGCGCCGTCGGACCGGAGTTGATCAACTTGCCTCCGGACTTGCTGCCCAGCACCGCGCGCAAAACCGTACAAACGAATGTAACCAAGGTTGGTTTCATCGGTCATCTGCGCGACGAGATTGGGCAGTTCGATGGACTTGCGCTCAATGGCAAGGCTGACGGCTCTTCCGGAACGATCCAGCTCGAGATTCACGCTCGTTCCCTCAGGGCCCTTGATACGGTCGACCGCCTGATCGGTGCTGAGTCGGTTGACGTTCACGCCGTCGATGCTCTTGATGATGTCTCCGTGCTTCAGCCCAGCCGTGCGTGCCGGTGTCGATGGCAGCACAGAAACAATCTCGAGTTGACGATTCTTTGTTTTCAGCCACACACCGATGCCCGAGAACTGCCCCGCGCTGAGTTCTTGAAACGAGCGATAGTCTTCAGGCGAATAAAAGAGGGCGTAAGGATCGTCTGAATCTCTGAGCACCCCCACCATTCCGCGCACTGCTCCACGCGTCAGGGTTTCGTTGCTCGGTGGTTCGACCGCGGAGGCACGGATCTTCCGATAGGCATCCCGTATCACCGAGAGCTCTGCGCCCGCTGCGCTGCTGGAGTTTTCGTCCGCATCTCCGCCCATGAAGTAGCCGAGCGAAAACGTGGCGAAGACGGCCAGGGCGCTTGCGAGCACAATGCCAACAACCCTTTGTGACGGGCGCATATCGGAAGCCTAGTTTGCGTTCAGCGTAGGTACGGCATCGGGTCGACGGGAACCCCATTGACCCGCACCTCGAAGTGCAGATGTGGCCCGGTGGAATAGCCCGTGCTCCCGACCGATCCCAGCACCTCGCCACGAGCGACCTGTTGCCCGGAGGCAACCCCAATCAGGGAGAGATGATTGTAGGTCGTTGCGAGCCCGCCGCCATGATCGACCACGATCGCGTTTCCATATCCGCCCATGACCCCAGCGGAAACGACAGCCCCGGCGTCGCCCGCAACCACCGGCGCGCCGTAGGCCCCGCCGATGTCGACCCCGGCGTGAAGCCTCAGATCTCCGAAAATCGGATGGACCCGGTACCCGAACGGGGAAACGACCGCTCCCGCCGCCGGCCACATAAACCTTGCCCCGGCAACAACCGGGGTGGCTGTCGGTGTGGCGGCAAACAGCGACTTCGCTTGCTCGGCGCGGCGCGCCGCACGAGCCGCAAGCAGCGCTTCTATGGCGTCTGAATCCTCGACCAGTTGATCCTCCAGGGAGCCCAGACGGCTGCGAGACCCCTCGACCCGGTCCAGCAGGCTCCGCTTCTCGGCCATGGCCGACTCCAGCCGGACTTTGGCGTCCGCCCTTTGTGACCGGATCAACTCAAGCGCAGCACGGTCGCTCTCGAGCCTTGTCTTCCCTGCGGCGATTGCCTCCTTTTTGCCTGCGATCAGCTTCCGGCGGATCTCGGTTGACCTCTTCAGGCTTTCGATTTCCCGCAACATCTCCGTGTCGGAGTTCAGGGCCGATTCGTAGTAGGCATATCGATCGACCAGGTCGGTGACGCTCTCGGAGGTGAGGAAACCTTCGACGTAACCGACGGGCCCCGCCTTGTACGCCGCCACGGCCCGGTCCGTGAACCTGTAGGCCCTGAGCGCGAGCTCATCCGAGATGTCGTCGAGCTCGCTCGACAGAATGGTGATACGGGCCTGGGCAGCGCGCAGCTCGGCGTCGAGAGCGTCGATACGATCATTGAGACCGGCCAGGTCGGCGTCCAGGGCGGCTATCACCCTCTCCTGGAATCCCCGTTCCTCGTCGAGCCGGTTGAGCCTCTGAGACAGGCCGGTGCTCCGGGCCCCAAGGATTTCGAGGCGGCGATCGACCTCCTGGCGCCTCTCCTCGATCGTCCGCAGACGCTCCCGGGGCCCTGCCGTCGCCTGAATCGCAAGAAAGGGCGTCAGAAGGACAAGGGCCAGCACGAGGTTGACCCCCGCTCTTGGACGAGGCAAGCGTTGCGACGTGTGCCTTCTAGTCAACACGGGCATCATAGGTAACATAAGGCAACAACAAGCTCAGGGCCAGCCTTGGGGTTCCTGGGAACCTTGGATCCCGGCCAAATATCTCCATTCGGAAGGAATCGGCGCGCCCGAAGCACCCTTTAGTCCGGCTCAGCCTCCCGGCGCACCGGTCTCGGGCGCAATCGATCGGTGCGGGCGGTCCTGGCGCTAGACGTGCAGGAACCGGCGGGTGGCCATACCAGACCCCACCAACCCAACTCCGGCGCCCACGGCCACGAGGGCGGCCACGACCGACGCGAGCTCCCTGCTCGAAAAGTTAAAGGCGGGCGCCAGGAACGGCACTGCCTGAGCCAGTCTCGTGAACAACATCGCGTCGGCAAACCAGACGATCCCTGCGGCGAGGAGCGCCCCCAACAGAGCGGCCACCAGTCCTTCGAGCATGAAGGGAATGCGGATAAACCAGTTGGTCGCCCCCACCAGCTTCATGATGCCGATCTCCTCGCGGCGCGCGTAGATGCCAAGCCGAATCGTGTTTGCTATCAGAGCGGCAGACGCAATCATCAAGATCACCGACAGCACCAGGGTGACCGTCCTCAGCAGCGTGTTCACCTGCAGAAGCCGTCTAATGATCTCGCCGCCAAAACGCACTTCATCCACCCCCGCCGCCCCCTGGATACGCGCTGCAACTTCTTGGGTGTATTGCGCGTCGGTCAGGGCGATCCGAAGAGAAGCAGGGAGTGAGTCGGGCGATAAAGCCTCGTACAACTGGGGAGTGTCCGCGTAGGTCTGCTTGAATTCTTCGTAGGCCTGGGCCTTGGACACATAAGTGACGTCCTTCACCTCGGGCATCTGGGCAACGTCGGTCTCGAGGACTTGAATCTCGCCGCTGCTGGCATCGTCCCTGAGAAAGGTTGAGATCTCTACCTTGGCCTCCCAGCTGTTGGTCACATTGCTAACTACCATCCCAAGAATTTCGACTCCACCCAACAGCAACAGCGAGATGGCCACCGTTGAGGTGGCCGCCACGGCCATCAGCGCGTTCCGTCTCAGGTTGTTCACCGTCTCGGAGAGAAAGTAGCGAATCTTCATGTGCCGACTCCATAGATGCCGTGGGTCTGGTCGCGCACGACACACCCGTCTTCGAGCTCGATCACGCGGCGGCGCATCGAATCGACGACTGCATGATCATGGGTCGCCATCACCACGGTCGTTCCCGTACGGTTGATCCTGTCGAGCAGTCGCATGATGCCAATCGACGTCGCAGGATCGAGATTGCCGGTGGGTTCGTCGGCGAGGAGAATCAAAGGCCGATTGACGAAGGCACGCGCTATGGACACGCGTTGCTGCTCGCCACCAGAAAGTTCGTCGGGATAACGGCTCAGCTTCTCACCCAACCCTACGAGCTCGAGAATCTGAGGCACTTGCCTTGCGATAATGCTTCTGTTCTTGCCGATCACCTGTAGGGCAAATGCGACGTTCTCGAACACCGTCTTGCTCGGCAGCAGCTTGAAATCCTGGAAGACGCAGCCGACATTCCGCCTTAGAAAGGGGACGCGCCAGCGCGGGAGGGTGGCAAGATTCTTGCCGGCGACGTGGAGCTCGCCACCAGTGGGTTCTTCCTCTTTGGTGATCAGCTTGAGGAACGTCGACTTTCCCGAGCCGGATGGGCCGACGATGAAGACAAACTCACCCTTGGTCAGCTCGATGGACACGTCATGCAGGGCGCGCGAGCCCACTCTGTAGTCTTTTTCGAGGCTTATGGCTTCGATCATCGCTTCTGGCCGGCGCTCATAGTCGGTCTCTCCAACTCTCGATGACAGCCCGTAAGGTTAGCCGCGCAACGGCCTAAAATCCAGGGTTGCCCTCCATCATCGGTGCGGCGTGGGTGAGCTGCGCCTTTCGCTTCAGCTCGGCCTGGATGAATCGGTCGATATCACCGTCCAACAC
>JALZIO010000097.1 GCA_030860245.1 Actinomycetota bacterium
CCTCGAGACCCTGCGTTCGCCCCATATGCACGGCCCGCGTGATAGCGGACGTTCCGAAACGCTCTCGCAGGTTGTCGAGTGCTGCATCGAGGGCGTCGAGGTTGTGACGTTCGAACGGCAGCGTCAGCTGGATGGCCTTGTCGTTGGACAGATTGGTGAGGGACACTCCCACGAGGGTGATGCCTTGACGCTGAATCATGGGGGTGGCTGCCTTCATCAGGGCCCTCGTAGCGGCCAGGATTGCGTCGGTCTGTGCGGTCGCCTCGGACAGCGTGTGCGACCGTGTGGCCCGCGAGAGGTCGTCGAATCGCAACCGAAGGACCACCGTCCGACACACTCGATGTGCCGCCCGGAGCCGGCGGGTGAGGCGGTCGACGAGCGCTACTAGAACGGTATCAACGGACGCTGACGATTTCGGTCTGCGGCCGATCGAACGCTGCGCTCCCATCGAGCGTCGACGACGGCCGGCCTGAACCGGGCGAGGGTCGCGATTGTGCGCGAGTGCATGGAGACGCCGGCCAACAGCCTGACCGGCCATCCGAACCAGCGCCGCCTCGCCGAGCTCGGCAACTTGAGCAACGCTCGTTACCCCTTCGATGCGAAGCTTCTTTGAGGTGACCGCCCCTACTCCCCAGAGCCGCTCGACCGGAAGCGGGTGGAGAAAGGCCAGCTCAAGGTCCGGCGGCACAACCAGCAGACCGTCGGGCTTTGCCACGGCACTCGCCACCTTGGCAAGGAACTTGGTCCTGGCCACGCCGACCGAGACCGGGAGACCGACCCGGTCGAGCACCTCCCGCCGCAACCGCACGGCGATCTCCGTCGGCGAGCCCGACAGCCGCCACAATCCTCCGACGTCGAGAAACGCCTCGTCGATAGACAGCCCCTCGACCAGGGCCGTGGTGTCGTTGAACACCTCGAACAAGGCCTTGCTCGCTTCGGAATAGGCAGACATGCGCGGCGAGACCACGACTGCATCGGGGCACAACCGGCGGGCACGTGAACCGGCCATCGCCGTGCGCACTCCGCGGGCCTTGGCCTCGTAGCTCGCGGCAAGAACGACCCCTGCGCCGACGATGACCGGACGACCCCGCAGTCGGGGATCGTCTCGCTGCTCGACCGAGGCGTAGAAGGCGTCGACGTCGGCGTGGAGGATCGAAGCTCCGTCGGCGTTCATCGAACATATGTTCGCATATTCTGCTGGAGGAGGGGGGTCGGGATGAGAGGCCCCAATGGGCACCGAACCCTAGCGCGCGGAACCCAGGCCACTGGATCGCTGCCGGAGTTCCCGGGGGAATCGACAACCGGCCCCGTCCTGTCGTGCGGGCAAAAAGGCTCGACGTCCCGGGAGACCGACACCTGCGCTTCTGAACTTGGTCGGTGGAGTCAGCACGACCTTACAACCCGAGGGCGCCGCCTCCGAAAGACGCCCTTTCAGCCCATCCGCTTGGCCCTCAGCACTGCGTCGTGGATGGTGGTCGTCCGGCCGTCGGGATCGAGGGTCGTGCGTGGTCGTGCTTCGTCTACGAGGGTTGCCCATTCCCCGGACGCGAGTAAGCCACCGACATCGGAGGCGGTGAATAACAGCTCGGGCGCCCGCGGTCGAGGGACGGTTGTCTGCAGGTCTGAGGGGTGGTGGCCGACAACGAGCAGGGTGCCGCCAGGTGTGACTGCCTCTGCGAGCCGGCGGTGGAGGACCTCGCGCTGATACCTCGGCAGGTGCATGAACTGCGCCGACACCAGGTCGTAGAACGCGGAGGCCGGGGCCCATTCGGTGAGGTCGGCGTGCAGCCAGGTGATTTTCCGGGCAACGTCGGCGCCCACTTCGAGCGCGTGAGACGCGCCCCGTTCCAGGGCGACGCTGGAGAGGTCGACTGCGGTGACCCGCCAGCCGTGCTCAGCCAGCCAGATGGCGTCCGCGCCTTCCCCGCAGCCGACATCGAGCGCCGTTCCGGGGGCCAGGCCGGCCGCTTCGGTGATGAGCTGCGGATTGGGGTTGCCGCTCCAGAGGGTGCTGCTGGAGAGGTAGCGCTCGTCCCAGAAGGCCTCGTCCATTACGACCTCCGCTGGATCGTCCCCGTGGTGGACGTGGCCATGGTTGGCGTGTTCGCTTGACATGGCCCTCAACTGTAGGCGCGCTGCCTGATCTGATAGCGCCCAAGCGTGCTGCACCGGTAGCGGCCTCTGTTCTACCGGGGTGGCGGGGGCGCACGTGACATTCCGCCAACGGCCCGGCAGCACGGTTCTGCAAGTGCTACGGTCGCTGCCAAGGGAGAGGAGCGTACGGAACTTCCGGACGGGGGAACGAGCCTTTCTGTGGGTCCAGCCGAGCAGATCTCCACCCGGCCGATAACAGGCCCCCTCACCGGTGCCGCCCGCTTCCTCCGTGGGACTGATGAAGGAGGCGCGTCGTGACCCCGCGGAACAGCAGGTATCAGGTCTCGCGACGGAGGTTCATTCAGGGCGTAAGCGTCGCCGCGTTGGCGGCCGCCTGCTCGAAGGCGCAGGATGCCCCCCAGGAGCAGACCCCCTCGGGCGCCGGGCCGTCTCCGGTCTTCTCAGAGCCGGCGAGCCAACTGTCCGGCGATCTCCGCATCCTGCTGTGGAGCCACTTCGTCCCGCAGCACGATATCTGGTTCGACGACTGGGCGACGGAATGGGGCGAACAGGTTGGCGTCAACGTCACGATCGACCATATCGATGTGACCGGCATCCCGGCGCGTATCTCATCAGAGATCTCCGCAGGTGAAGGACACGACCTCATTCAGTTCATTGCGACATTGTCTCAGTTCGAGCCAAGCGTTCACCCTATGAACGACTTGATGGACGAGGCGAACAAGCGCTTCGGTGAACAGTTGGGATTGTGCCAAAAGTCGAGCTTCAATCCGACGACGCAGAACTACTACGCCTATGCCCCGGCGTGGTCACCCGATCCAGGCGACTACCGCAAGTCTTTGTGGGAACAGGTCGATCTGCCCGATGGGCCGTCCACCTGGGATGAGCTCCTCGAAGGGGGAACACGGATCTTCAGCGAGCAGAACATCCAGATGGGCCTGGGTCTGTCGCAGGAGCTCGACTCGAACATGTACGCCCGCGCCCTGATCTGGTCGTACGGCGGCTCGGTGCAAGACGAAAAAGAGAACGTGACTCTGATGTCCGACGACACCATCGCGGCGGTTGAGTTCGCAAAGCAGTTGTTCGACGGAGCGATGACCGAGGAGGTATTCGCCTGGAACCCTGCGTCCAACAACGAGGGCCTTATCTCCGGCCAATTGAGTTACATCCTCAACTCGATCTCGGCTTGGCGGACCTCGCAAGAAAGCCTCCCGGACATCGCTAAGGACATCTTCTTCGTGCCGGCGCTCGAGGGGCCCAAGGATCAGATGGCGGCTCAGCATGTGATGTACAACTGGATCGCTCCAAAGTTCTCCACCAACTTGGACGCCGCGCAGGAGTTCCTGCTTCACTACACGGCTAACCTGGCGCGCGTCTCCTACGAGTCGAAGTTGTACGATTTTCCGGGTTATCTCGACCAGGTGCCGCAGCTCGACGGCTGGCTCGATAAGGACCCGTTCGCGATCGAGGGCGATGACGCCACCAAACTCCAGCCGCTGAAGACGGCGCTGGACTGGTCCACGAACCTCGGCCATCCCGGACCGGCGAGCCCGGCTATCGGCGAGATCAACGGCACGTTCGTTCTGCCCAACATGCTCGCTCGCGTAGCGCGAGACAAGCAGGAGGCTGAGCAGTCGGTCGAGCAGGCACACAAGGAGTGTGAGCAGATCTTCAGTAAGTGGCGGGGCGAAGGCCTCGTCGGCGGAGGCTAGATCCGTGGAACGGAACGCGACACCGCAGGCTGGCGCTCTCCGAACGGAGCCGCCTGAGGATGCTGGGAAACGCGACATGGCGCACGTAGTCGAGGTGCGCGGATTGATGAAGCACTTCGAGAGCGGCGGTGTCAGGGCAGTCGATGGTGTCGACATCGCAACCAGCGCAGGCGAATACCTCGTTCTGCTCGGACCATCCGGCTGCGGTAAGACGACCCTGTTGCGGGTCATCGCGGGACTCGAGGAACCAACAGAGGGCGAGGTTTTGATCGGCGGGAACGTAGTAAACGGGCTCCCGCCCCGGGCCCGTGGTATAGCGATGGTCTTTCAGAGCTACGCCCTCTATCCGCACAAGAGCGTCATGCAAAACATCGACTTTCCGCTGAAGGCGGCTGGGATGGACCCAGATTCGCGGCAGAAGAAGGTGGAGTGGGCTGCGGAGCTTCTCGGGATCGACCGGCTGCTCGATCGTAAGCCGCGTAACCTCTCCGGCGGAGAGCGTCAGCGCGTAGCGCTGGCACGGGCAATCGTCCGCGACCCAAGCGTGTTCCTCCTTGACGAGCCGCTCAGCAATCTCGATGCAAAGCTGCGCACGAGTGCCCGCGACGAGCTCAAGCAGTTTCAGGAACGGTTGGGGACGACGACGATCTATGTCACACACGACC
>JALZIO010000103.1 GCA_030860245.1 Actinomycetota bacterium
GTCAGGAAGAACCTCAACCTGAGTGGATTTCGCGGCTCAGTTCCGGACGGAAGGTCTGGTGCAACCCGCTACATGCAGAGGTCGCGAGTGGAGGTCAGACATAGTTCGTCCTTGAGCATCGTGAGGCGCATTCTTCTTGGATCTTGCCATGTCCGTGGTTAGATACAGACGAAGCATGACTTCTGCAATTGGGTAGCAACACCATCGCGGCTGCACGCGTGCCTAGACCTCGGTGGATCTCGATTCCTCCTCGTGGTATCCGTTAGTTGCGTAGATGCCCGACGCGCAACCCATGGATGACCCCTGGGGTGTGCTCGGACATGCACGACCAACTCGATGGTTGAAGAGCCTTCGAACGAACCCGTGTCAGCCTTGGCCGCGCTCCAGCTTTACTCCTTTGAGTTCCACTTCGACGGTCTCAATGAGGCGACACCCATTGATCTCGTCACTGCGACTGAAGGTGGGCGGCTCAATGCGCACCAACGTGTAATCACCGTCGGCAGGCAAAGTCCAGTTGCGTCCATAGTGATGGATCAATCGGATGCCACAGTAGCGGCTGCTCGTAAGGCCCAAGCTCGTTGCCCGGTGAGGCGAAGAGCGGACACCGGGCTGAATCGACTTCGAGCCTGAGCAGATAACTATGGCGCTTTCGCTTAGCGCCGACCTGCAAGATTGGGATCTACCAATCTTCTTTGACTTTTCGCCCACCAGTCGCAGACTCTCGATCAGAGTCGGTAAGTCGATTCTTCCTGTATGGCCGCCGGGAGGCGGCGCAATAGGGTCGGTTGAATCACTGCAGGGTGGCACGAGGTATGACGTGGTCAAAGTGTTTTGGGATCCAGGAGAGCTTGAGCAACGCCTAAAGGAGCTTGGCTGGACCGTGACAGTCCGAAGCACGGGGGCGTTTTACTGGGGGCGAGGGGCCCCGGAGCAAGACTGAGCCCGAATTGCCGAGGATGTTCGCGCTATGAACTCGAAATTCCTTGGGCTCGCAAAGTGATGAGCTCCAGCGGCGGGTGACGCTCTTGTTTTCGTGGTCCCCGACGCCGGCGGCGCCGAGGACGGCTGAAGGCCACCCCGGGCGACCGCTGTTGATGTCCTTCGAGTTCAGTTTGCTGAGTGTCGCGATCTGGCAAGGTTCTGCACCAGTGGCGATGATGTGGATGCCGATCAACGCCCCAAAAAAGTAGCTTATATCCCTTAAGTTCCCTTGTTCGGGAGCATGCAATGCAGTCTGATGGCGTTTGGATGCTCACGACTCAAGGCGTCGGGGTCCCACCCGAGAGAGACAGGAGGTTTCTCCACCTGAGGAGACGACGACCGTCACGTAATTACGGACAGGAGCGAGTCTGTGAATAGATGAGGCGCTGGGTCCAACTTTCGGAGTACGAACACCCACCGGTAGTGGAGACGGTGCTTGCCGTGGCATTTCGGCCTGTTCCGCTTCTGTCGACAGTTGAGATTGTGCAATTTTGGCAGGAGCATTTAGAGACTGAGTTTCCTCGAGCCACCGAGCAGGCAAGATACGAGCCCGCGATTGAGCGATTCGACGACCCGTTCGTCATCAAGGCTGGCGAGTTCAGAGTCGGGGTTGGAGCCCAACCAATGCGTTACTGGTTCGAGTCGCAGGACGGTGAAACTCTCATTCAGCTCCAGTCCGATTGGTTGGGATTTAACTGGAGAAAGAGAAACTCCGAGTACAGACGTTTTGGGCCCGGCCGGGCCCAACTAAGACAGGCCTGGGATCGTCTTCAGCAGTTCGTTCAAGAGCGGGGCCAAGGGCCACTTGACCCGATTCAGTGTGAAGTGACGTATGTGAACCACATCTTGCCCGTGAATGGGGTTTGGAGTACTCACAGTGATTTGCACAAGGTTTGCACGTTAGCCGACTTTCCGGAGACAGGGGGTCTTCCTCAAGCCGAGAATCAGAGTCTGCAGGCCAGATTCTCGATGGGCGAGGATGCCACTGGCCGATTACACGTTGCTTGTCAGCCTGCGTTCTCCACTGACGAGTTTCATCGACCAATCTTTGCAATGACGCTTACGGCCAGAGGAGCTCCGGCCGGCCGGGGGATAGTAGGGGTCGAGGCGTTCTTTGAAGTCGGCCATCGCTGGATAGTTGGGATGTTCGAGCAGTTAACGACTCCGGAGCTTCATGCAGCCTGGGGTAAGAGACCGTGGTCAGAGGGGGGTTTGAATGAGTCAGTCGGCTGATGTGCTGAGTAGATCCGGGAGACACATCTCTCAGATCGCTGTTGCGGCATCGACGCGCGATGTCGATGACGCGGATCACGGCGCAGCGGACACGTGGGTTTATGAAACTCGGCAGCGGATCAAGGAGTTTGGATTGTTGCCCAGGGACTGGGACTCATATGGCGCGCCAGCAGTTGGCACTATGGCCCTTGAGGCTGCGGCTGACATTGTTCCTCGGTTGGCAATGCTTTCCTGGAAACCGTTCGTCGCTCCCACCAGTGGCGGAGGCGTGGCTTTTGACTGGGAGGCATCGAGTGGTTCTCTGGTAATCGAAGCCTCAGCGACAGGTGTCGTAGTGACTCGCTATTACAACGATGACGATGACCAGGATTGGGAAGTGCCCTTCGGTCGAGAACCCCTGTCGCTGGACGAACTCTACGGTCGGCTATACGACAACCGCGTTAGCTAACAGAACCCAGTGCCGGATCCGCCTCTTGCTTCCTACGAGGACGATCTCGAACTTCAAGGGGACATCAGACTCATTCGGTGGATCTCCGGTAACGGCGTGGTTTGGAAGGATACCGCCGCCAACGAGGTCCAGAGAGTGAAGAGCTGGAGCTTTCAGTTGCAGAAGGACGAAGTCGCCCGTGACAAGGGATATCCAAGAGGATGTGTCTCGTTAGGGCTTGAGTCGATCATCTTGGGGCAGTACGCAAGCCTAGCGGCTGATGTATGCGCCGCGCGAAAAGAGGGAATGGGCGTGGCCGTCTTAACCGCCGAGATCGTTCGGCTCGCCGGGTTCGGTCTCCAGCTCGTACCAGAGATTGATGAGCCGTGGCATGTTGCCGCCTTCCTCCCCGAGGACGTGTCCAAGAACGCTGTTTCCCGCGCGTCGAAGCGTCTCGCTCGAGATTGTGTGTTGATTGACCCTCCAGAGGGCGATCTCGTCTTCTAGGCAGCAGACAGTTCGTGGAGCTTTCGGTAAGGAGGGCGAGATTTCTGGGAGCGCTGTCCGTTTCGTCAGACGAGTACCTCCTCGTGCCCTCGAGCGACATATGGACGTGTCACGCCGACCTGCTTGCCGTAGTCACCCGGCTTTCCGGGAAACTCAATCGTGCCTTGAATGGTGGGATCTTCCGATCCTCGGCCAGCAAGTTAACTGCTCGCGTTTCGACACTTTTGAATTCGGGTTCCGGAGGGTGATTCCCTAGCTCATGCACGGGGTCTCCTCCTTCCTCGGCGAGCAGGCGCTAACCGGGTCGAGCCACCGATTACCGGTAGCATGATTGAAGTCAATGACATGCAGCTTCATGGGGAGAGACAACCTAGTGGCTGACTTGATTCGGAGACTGTCACCGATTGCCTTCACGTTCTTGTCCCTCCTCGATGCGATCCCAACACCATTGAGAGTTCTTGCATTTGCGGCCCTTCTTATTCCTGTGTTTCTTGAACTTAGGGACTATCGACCGGGGAGTAGCCATGGTGTACCAACTGGGCCCATGCAGAGCCAACTGTTCCAGATCTGGCGTCCGCTCGACAATGCAGAGTGGGCCACAGAGTGACAAGGAGACTCGAAGAACTACAGAGAGATTGGTTCGGATTTCATTCGGACTCAGCAGGCTACGGTCGGCCCCTCCATGCCTCTCGCTCCAGTTCGTTACCTTCTGCGTCGAGCACAACCACGATGACGTCGCTTCCTTGGGGCGCGAATCCAACGAAGAATCGATAGTTCACGCCGAGCTCTTCGGGGGGCTCGTAGATCCGAGCTTCGAGGTCGGAACCGTCGTCTAACTGAAGGACGACTTTGTCTACCCGCCCCGAGATGGCACCCGTGAAAGCGACTCCCTCCTCCTCGGTGGGATCGCTAAATCGTTGGAAGTAGTGCCAATGGCTGGGCACGGGTGCGTCAACACCTACTGAGCACGTGCCTCCCGAACCCCCCAATCCATAAGTGAATTCCTCACACAAGGCGAGTTCAGGCTCTTTGCCGTCAATGGTGACCATTGCTCTGTAGGCACACATGGACCAGTCAAGTCCTTGTTGTTCTCCGCTTGCGATTCTGACGTTGGGAGTTAGTGCCTTAGTTGTGCGGCCGCCATCTCCTGTTGTATCTCCCACCTCCGCGGTGGGACGGCAGAATGCCTGGTTTTCACTCTGTCCTTCGACCACCTCAAATTCTGCGTAGTGCCACTGATTCTGATCTTCATCCGACCCGCTTCCTTCTAGAAAGAATTCCTGGCCGAGTCGATACTTTCCTGGCTCCAATTCGGGTACTTGAACAGCGATCGAGGCGGTCTGGGTGAAACCAACGGCGTCGACCTCGATGTTGGCAGCGCCAGGGCCAAGGTAGAACCTCGTTTCCCATTGGTTTCCTGGTCCTGCCACGAGTCCACCGATCGATTCCCATGACAAGCCTTCCTGACGCTCAAGATGCCAGGCCAATCCCCACACCCCAATGCTCCGGGTGACTCGAAGTTCTGCGCGGTCGCCAACGCTCAGTCGATTCGGGTTGAGTGACACTACATCATCCGTTTGGAGTGGCATGTTCTCTGGACCCGATGGTCCGACGCTGACTTCTGAAGGCTTCCCGTCAGAGATGAAGCGCGGATAGAGGGCGAAGAGACTCGCAAACAAGGCCATTGCGAGGACGACGACACCAGTTCTCCGAACTACCAGAGCCCTCTTGCCCCGGCGCTGTACCTGCTGGAGATCCGGTCGCGGAGCGGACAGCTCCGTACCCGCTCGCTGAACGGCGTCACGCAGTTCGTCGTGCATTACACGTCCTCCAGTTCAAGTCCGAGAGTCTTGCGTGCAGCTGCGAGATGAGCGCGCACGGTTCCCTCAGCGACATCCATGAGCTCTGCGACAGCGACGGTGGGCAGGTCCCCCCAGTAGTAGAGAATCGTTGCCTCGCGCTGCCGGTACGGCAGCTGGCGTAAGGCATTGGCGATATCCAATGGTCGTGTATCCGGTGCGGGCTCGTTGGTGGTTTCACCTACGCTCAGCAGAAGCTCTCGTTCGCGCCTGGCTCGAGATCGATGGCGTTTCGCTACGTTGAAAGCCGTCGTCATGACCCAACCTCCCGCCCAGGGGTGTTCTCGCAGTCGAGGCCAGCGCATGAAAGCTCTCTTGAAAGCCTCTTGGGTCGCGTCGAAGGAGAGCTCCTGATCGCCCGTGGCAAGAAGCGTCGCCCGGACGATGCGTGGATACTGCTCCTGATAGAAGTCCTCGAAGCTCCCCAGCACCGACTCCCGTTCTCGTTCACTATCCATACAAGTCCTGAGTTTCAGTTTTCGCTTAGTGCAAGGGGTCAAACATCTTCGATGGATGCTTTTGCGTGCCCCCGACTCAGTTAGAGTTTGAGCAAGGCCCTGGAGCCAGAGCCGGTGCAAGAAATCGGTTAGCTGCGGTTGCTCGCGAAGTGAACAAGTGCGGTGCGTCATCGGATCAAGAACGCCAATCCCCAGTACGCTTGCGACTCAGGACAAAAGTGGAGGATGGACGACGTGTTCTTGGTGACAGCTGACTGCGGAACCAAGGAACTAGACACCGAGCTTCAAATCGATCTTGACTTAGCGCTGCGCACTCTGCCGCTGCGGCAGAGACAGGCGTTGTTGCTTTACTACTTTGCGGATCTTCCCATCGCTGTGGTCGCGGACCTGATGGGAGCCTCTGGGGGAACCATCAAGACTCACCTAGCCGTGGTCGAAAGTCCCTATCTCACGTCTTGAAGCCCAGTGAAGGAGATGATTCGTTGTGAAATCTGATCTCAGAAGGCAACTGGAGCGGACCGTTCCCGATTCGGAAATTCCACCCTTAGCGCTCGAGAAAATCAAGTCAACAGGTCGCCATCTCCTTTGGCGCCGTAGGGCGGTGATCGCAGCTTGCAGCCTCGCTAGCATGATCGCCGCCGGTGGGACCGTGACAGTAATGATCAACAGCGACGACGCGGGATCAATTGTCGGACCCTCAGGTCCTTCCACGCCTGAGGAATCCAAAGAGATCCCGCCTGATCCAGTGGTTTCCCTAACCCCAGACCGTGTAACAGTTGGTGAGCGCGCCGAATTAGCAGTTCACCGCGCTCCTGGCGACTATGGTCTTGACTGGATTTTCGAGCGTCGAGAGGGGTCATCTTGGGAATGGATCGGCTACCTCGAGGCTGGTCCTGGCAACGCCTGGAAGGAGGTGTTCCACCTTGCCCCGCTGTCCGGGGGCGACGTCGAGGACATCGGCTTCACGAAGCCAGCCGTTATGACCATAAAGATGCCGCAACTTGAGCCAGCGGAATACAGACTTGGAATGGACTTCGTCCAAAGAGGTTCGGGCTCTGAAGGAATCGAGTGGCACTACGCTGAGTTCGAGGTGTTGCCCTAGGCTCGCCCAGTCCCCGGACGTTGAACGCTGGGTCTTTCCCACGTTCTCGACTGCGAGGACTAACAACATCTGCTGCTCAACCTCAATTGAGGAACCACGTACGGACGGGTTTGGTCTCGTCGGAGCTTCTTGCCTTCTTCAAATTGCCGTGCCGCATATCGCGCCGTAAGCGCCAACACAGCAAGGGTTGCTACAGCAGTCGCTGTCGCAACCCAACGTTGCAGCCGCCGTGTACTGCTCGGGGCCCCAACCAAAGGATCCATTACTTAGATCCTGGCACCTACCTGTGAC
>JALZIO010000104.1 GCA_030860245.1 Actinomycetota bacterium
ACACCGTGCACGTAGACCGCACACCAGGCGGCTTCGAACGGTTCGAGGCCGGCGGCGAGCAGCGCCGCCACTGCCCCGGTGAGGACGTCTCCGGTCCCTGCACTGGCAAGCTCCGGCCCTCCGGTGGGGTTGACCGCCAAGCGCCCCGACTCGTCGGCAATCACGCTGCGGTGACCCTTGAGCACCGCCACGCACCCGAATCGTTCCGCCGCAGCGCGTGCGGCCCGGACGCGATCGGCTTGGACCTCCGGCACCGACAGGTCCAGGAGGCGCGCCAGCTCGGCCGGATGAGGGGTCAGCACCGTGGGCCGGGACCGCCCCGTCAGCTCATCGGTGTGGCCTGCGAGGGCATTCAACCCATCGGCGTCGATCACCATGGGCAGCTCGACTCGATCAAGGACCGCGTCCATAAGGGAGCGCTGCGCTGGCCCCGTACCCAACCCAGGGCCGATCGCCAGGGCCGTTGCCCGCTCGATCACGCCGGCAAAGAGATCGAGCGCCTCGGCGCCGAGCACGTCGCGGTCGGTCACCACAGTGGAGAGCACCTCGGGCAGGACTGCCGAAAGCGCAGCCTCCACCGAAGGCGTCGCGCCGACGGTGCAGTATCCGGCCCCCATGCGCACCGCCGACCGGGCGGCCAGCTTGACCGCCCCGCTCATGCCGGCCGAGCCACCCAGCAGCGCCACCGAACCCTGGCTTTTCTTGTGCGAGTCGGCCGACCTGCGTGGCAGACGTTGCACTACGTCGTTTCGCTCGACCATTCCGGCCTGCGACTCCGGCACGGCGATGCCAATATCGGCGATCTCGATAAGTCCCGCCAGGGACGAGCCTGCACCAACCGCTGTGCCCAGCTTCTCGGCCGCCATCACCACGGTGACACCGGCGGTCACAGCGGGCCCTTCGACCGCCCCCGTGACGCCGGAGACCCCCGAAGGGATGTCGACGGCCACGACCGGCGCGCCGCCCTCGTTCATGGCCTCGATAGCGTAGGCGGCATCGCCTTCGGCGCGCCCCCTAAAGCCCGTCCCGAACAAGGCGTCGACGATGATGTCGCAGGGCCTCAGCCCGGCGCCCGCCCAGGGCAGGATCTCCACCACCTTCGCCGCCCGCGCCAGATGCTCCCCTGCAGAGCCCGAGATACCGGCCAAGTCGCCGACCACGAGACACCGCACGGACAAGCCCGAGCGGGCCAGCTCCCTGGCCGCTACGAATCCGTCACCGCCGTTGTTGCCCCGGCCGCACACGACCTCGGCGCGCCTCCCGTACCGGCCTCCCGCCTCCCGGATCGCAGCGCGCGCCACCGCGCGTCCGGCGCGATCCATCAGAGTTGCAGAGGACACTCCAGACGAGATCGTCGCCTCGTCGGCGGCGCGCATCTCGTCCGGAGTGAGCAGGGGTCTCAGTTATTCCACCGTCACGCTCTTGGCAAGATTGCGCGGTTTGTCCGGTGACAATCCCTTTTCCTTTGCAACAAAGTAGGCGAACAGCTGGAGTGCGACGGTATCCAGGACCGGGGTCAGCAACGGCTTGGTCGATGGGACCTCGAAAAGCTCATTCGCCAGGGTCCGTGCTCGCTCGTCGCCGCGCGGCGCGACCATAATTGTGTCCGCCCCCCGAGCTCTCACCTCTTCCACGTTGGCAAGCATCTTCTCATACAGCTTCTGACCAGTAACTATTGCCACCACAGGCACGCCCGGCTCGATCAGCGCGATCGCCCCGTGCTTGAGCTCGCCGGCCGCGTAACCTTCGGCGTGAATGTATGAGATCTCCTTGAGCTTGAGAGCTCCCTCCATGGCGACCGTCATGCCGACGCCGCGGCCGATGAACAAGACATCGGTTGCGTCTGCATAGCGTTTGGCGGCCCGCTGCACGTCACCCTGAATGGCCAGAACCTCCTCGACCTGTCCGGGGAGCGCGTTCATCGCGTCGATCGTATCAATCATCTTGTCCCTGCTCATGGAGCCGCGCTCCTGCGCCAGATAAAGCGCCAAAGTGTTCAAGGCGACCAACTGTGCGAGGAACGTCTTGGTGGCGGCCACACCTATCTCAGGCCCTGCGTGAGTGAAGATGACTGCATCTGCATCGCGTGTTATCGACGAGCCGACGACGTTGGTGACCGCGACCACCGTTGCGCCCATCTCCTTTGCGAACCGGATGGCGGCAAGGGTGTCTGCCGTCTCACCCGATTGAGCTATGCCGATAACCAGAGAACGGTCATCGAGCACAGGATCGCGGTACCTGAACTCGGATGCGAGGTCGAGCTCGACGGGGATTCGGGTCCAGTGCTCGATCGAATGCTTGGCCATCATCCCCGAGTGATACGAGGTGCCACATGCCACGACAACGACCTTGTCTATGCGCTCGAGAACTCCGGGCTTCCAGTGGACATCGTCGAGTGAGACCCTGCCCTGCCTGTCGAAGTGACCTCGCATCGTGTCACGCAGCGCCTGTGGCTGCTCGAAGATCTCCTTCATCATGAAGTCCTCGTAGCCACCCTTCTCTGCGGCTTCGAGGTTCCATTCGACTCTCACAGTGGCAACCGGCATCTCCTTGCCCTCGAAATCAAAGAGGCGAACGCTGCCTGCGCGTATCTCTCCGATCTGGTGGTCATCGAGCGGCACGACGTCGCGCGTGTAAGCCAAGAGCGCAGGGATGCCCGAAGCGACCAGACCAATACCTTCGGCCGCCCCCACGATCAGGGGAGAGACCTGACGTGCAACGACAATGCAGTCGGGCTCCTCTGTG
>JALZIO010000106.1 GCA_030860245.1 Actinomycetota bacterium
CGCCCGATCTGCCCGTCGAGAACGAGGCGGGCACGGCCAGGAAAGCTACGATGCCATCGATGCGCGCGTCGTCGAGGTCCTCGATGGCGCCGGTGATCTCGGCGGCGCCATCGCCCGAAGGCACGGTTATCACCTCATCGACCGGTCCGAGCTGTGTCGTCGCGGTGGCGCGGATGGACGAGTCGAGCGTGTCACCGACGATGAAGCTGCCCGTGACGATTGCGGTGCCGAGCAAGCTGCCGATGATCACCAAGGTGGTTTCACTCGGACGCCTGACAGCATCCCGCACCGCCAACCGCCGCAACACGCCCTTGCGTACGGTCTGCCACAGAACCAGCACGGTCGCTATGGCGACGATGATCAACATCACCACGAGAGTCTGAGCGTCCACTCCTACTCCTCCGGGTGATCGGTTGCGGACTCGATAGCGCCGTCCCGCATCCGGATGAGCTTCCCGGCGGTCTTCCCGATGGCCGGGTCGTGGGTTACCAGTACAAGAGTCAAACCCTCGCTGTTCAGCTCCTTCAGCAGGTCCATGATCGAACCGGCAGTTTCGGTATCGAGGTTGCCGGTGGGTTCGTCGGCCCACACAATGGACGGCCCTCCCGCCAGGGCGCGCGCAATCGTCACGCGCTGCTGTTCGCCCCCGGACAGTTCGTTAGGACGGTGCTTCTTCCTGTGGCCCAGTCCCACCCGCTCGAGCGTCTCCTCGGCGCGCCGACGCGCTTCGGCCGGCTTCGTGCCGGCGAGCAGCAGGGGCAGCTCGACGTTCTCGGCGGAGGTGAACACCGGGATGAGGTTGAAAGACTGGAAAATGAACCCCATGTGCTCGGCGCGGTCGTGACTGCGCTTTGCATCTGACATCTTGTGGATGTCTTTGCCCTCTACCACCACGGTGCCGGAATCGATGTCGTCCAGCCCCGACAGGCAGTTCAGCAATGTTGTCTTACCCGAGCCCGACGGGCCCATGACTGCGAGAAACTCTCCGGCCCTGATGGTCAGGTCCAGATCCCTCAGCGCTTCGACGCTCTCGGCGCCGGTCTTATAGATCTTCGTTACGTCGGTTGCGACGAGGATGTCGCGTGTGCCGAGGGAGTCGCCAGGTTGCTCTGAAAATCTTTTCGAGCCTCTGGACCGCAGTCGGTCAAAGACCTTGGCCAATCTGAGAACCTCCTGTTCTCTTCGGTTCACCCCCCCGCTGCCGGATCCCCAAAGCTGGCTCCCCAAAGGGCCACGTTACGACAAGCCACACTCCGTTTGATCGGCTCCCATTATGGCTCTTGCTCGTCCGGATCCTTGCGCGCGCCCCGCAACGCGCCGAACAACACCGCGCCCAGACCCGCAAGAGCACAACCG
The DNA here is from genome assembly GCA_030860245.1 of Actinomycetota bacterium. Taxonomy (GTDB): domain Bacteria; phylum Actinomycetota; class CADDZG01; order CADDZG01; family WHSQ01; genus JACDDL01. The sequence goes on from JALZIO010000106.1 coordinate 1,357, forward strand.
AGGGGCAGCCAGTCTCCGGTACGCGCATAAAAAGTCGCTACGGTCGAGAACCGGACGCGCTGGACCGCGGTGACCGCCTGCCACAGCGGCGTGGATTGGACCACGGCGCCGTCGGGGGCAATGAACGCCGAGATGCCGCTGAGCGCCGCATGCACCACCCACACACCGTTCTCGGCCGCCCGGAGCTGGCTGAAGGCGACATGCTGCGCCGAGTTCCAGGTGAAGCCGTAGGTCGAGGTGTTGGTCGCCACCACCAGCAGGCGGCCGCCCGCGTCGATGCTCTGACGCACGAGCGATCCAAAGTCACCTTCGAACGAGATGACAGGCGCGACGGGGCCGCCGGCGAGCATGAACACCTCCGGGCCCCGGCCCGGTATCGAATCGGTCGGCACCTGGTCGAGCATCGGGATCCAATCGAGGAACCGGCGCGCAGGTATGTATTCGCCGAACGGAACGTGGTGCCTCTTCTGATAGAAGCCCCTGATGCGGCCCGTCGGCGTGATCCGAAGGACAACCACTTTCCGCTTCTGTGAGCCGACGTCCACCTCGCCGCCCACAAGCATCGGCGCGCCGACGGCCCGGGCCGCCTCGGCCAGGGACCGCCTTACATCTGGATAGCGGTACGGATCGATGCCGACCGAGCTCTCCGGCCAGATGACGAGATCGGGGTTCTGGTCCCGCAGGCCGACCGTGAGGCGGACCTGGCTCTCGATGATGTCGAGCTCCTTGTCGAAGAACGAACCCGCGTAGTCGCGCGGGACATTGCCCTGCACGATGGCGATGCGCGCCTCCCCTCCCCCGGCCGTTTGAGCGGGCAGCAGGGCGGGCGCGGCCACGAGGATCACGGCCGTTGCGGCGAGTGTGACGGAGCGACGGGGCGAGCTCGGGATGACGGAGGTCACGCTGCGCCAGGCCTCGGCGAACGCTCCGTTCGCCATAGCGATGAGCAACGACACACCCCACGCGCCGGTGTAGGCCGCCGGGCGCAACATCCAGGACAGGTCGTGCTGGCTCTGGGCAAGTTGGCCCCAGGTAAAGCCCCCGAGCGGGACGACCGAGCGCAGATACTCGACCGCCACCCAAAGGGTTGGCGGGACCAACACACCGGCAAGTCGTCCCCCCCACTTGCTCGCCACCGCCCAAAGCGCCCCCCACAGCCCGATGAAAACGGCCTCGAGGCCGACCAGGAGGCCCCAGG
>JALZIO010000121.1 GCA_030860245.1 Actinomycetota bacterium
GCCATGGTGTCATCGTCTTCGAGGACCACCTGGGCGGGGATTTCATGGGCGGCGATGCTGCAGAAGACACACACGGCGACAGAGTAAGGCCGCTGTCTCTGCGAGACATCCGGAAGACCGGCAGCCAGAACCTATATGCTGGCGATCCCGGCGCATGGCGTCGAACTGAGCAGGGGATCGACGCTAGTCGACCGGGGAAAGAAACGAGGGACGTTTCGGCGCAAGCCGGGCGACTGGCCTACAGGGGAGGGCGACATTGGCACGGGTTGAAACGGGTGGGAACGGCGAGCGCGCCGGCGAGCAATCTGGCGGACTGGCGCGGGTTATCGGTCCCCGGCTTTTGTTTTTCTTCATTCTCGGAGACATGATCGGAGGGGGCATCTACGCGCTCGTCGGTGAGGTCGCTCTCGAGGTCGGCGGGGCGGTATGGATGCCGTTCCTCGTGGCCTTCGTCCTCGCCCTTCTGACCGCGGGCTCCTATGCCGAGCTCGTGACCAAATACCCGCAGGCCGCCGGCGCAGCCCTCTACACCCACAAGGCGTTCAAACAGCCTTTTCTCACCTTCATGGTTGCCTTTGCGGTGATGGCGTCCGGGATCACCTCCGCCGGGGCGCTCGCCAAGGCGTTCGCCGGCGACTACTTCTCGACCTTCCTGACGCTGCCGGTGCTGGGCGTCTCGCTGGCGTTCCTGGTCGTCATCACGCTCATCAACCTGCGCGGGATCGGCGAGTCCGTGAAGCTGAACGCCGCATTCACCATGATCGAGATCGTAGGGCTGCTCCTTATCATCCTGATAGGGGTGCTTGCGGTGCTGGGTGGGGACGCCGAGCCGGGCCGGGCGCTCGAGTTCAAGGAAGGAAACAGCCCGTTCCTGTTGCTCATCGGAGGGGCGACCCTCGCGTTCTATGCCCTGATCGGCTTCGAGGACTCGGTCAATGTCGCCGAGGAGACCCACGAACCCAGCAAGATCTTCCCGAAGGCGCTCTTCGGCGGCATGCTTGCCGCCGGCATCATCTACCTGCTCGTCACCCTCACCGCGACCATGGTCGTCGCCACCGGGCAGCTGTCGGGGTCGGACGCTCCGCTTCTCGAGGTCGTCAAAGAAGGGCCCCTGCCCGTTCCGCTCACTCTGTTCTCGGCGATCGCCCTCTTCGCAGTCTCCAACGGTGCGCTGATCAACATGATCATGGCATCGAGGCTCGTGTACGGGATGGCCAATCAGGGCATCGTCCCGCCGGTATTCAGCAAAGTACTGCCCGGCCGCCGCACACCCTGGGCGGCGATCGCGTTCACAACCGCTCTGTGTGCGATCTTGATAATCACGGGCGACCTGGGACTGCTGGCAGATACAACGGTGATGCTGCTCCTGGCGGTGTTCACCGTCGTCAACATAGCCGTCCTGGTGCTCCGCAAAGACGGGGTGGACCATGACCACTTCCACACTCCCGTCGTCGCGCCTGTGCTCGGGGCAATAGTCTCGCTGGTCCTGATCACCCAGAACGAGGCGGCCATATTCCTGCGCGCCGGGATCCTCTTGGTCCTGGGGGCGATCCTCTACGCGATCAACCGGGCCATGTCGGGGCCGCACCAGGAGGTCGAGGCGGAAAGACTCTCCGGCTGACGGAGCACTAATCTGTCTCCCGTGGAAGCCGACGTCGCTGGTCTCCAGCGAAAGCTGATGAGGACCTCGGTTCGCCCGCTCAACCCTGCCTACGGGAGCGAGGGGATCCCGGTCCAGGACAACAGGACCCTTCCCTTTTCGGTGACCCGGGCGTGGTCGGCGCCGGCCGGTCGCTACCTCGAACGTTGGTTCCTCGTTCATCCGGAGTCACGCACGGTCATCTTCGAGGGCCCGATCCGGGACGAGGTGCTTATCTGGGGCCTGCAAGCTCTGAGCAGCCTGACCGATCGCCTGATGAACTCGATCCCCCTCGAGCCCGGGTCGTACCTTCTGGTTTTTGCCCTGGGTGGGCACAAGAGCGCCGAGGTCGAGGTCCAAGCCGTCAGGGTGGCCGAGGAGCCGGTCTAACCCTCCAGGGTGCAGGGTCCTTGGCTCTGAAGCTCTGACCCTGGCTATGCTGGGGGGTCCCATGAGACCGCATGCTCTATTACTCGCTGCGCTTATTGCGCTCGGGACCGCCTGCTCGCCCATCACCTCAACCGAGCCCCAGGCGGCCGGCCGGAAGCCCACCTCCGAGGAGCCCCGGCCCCGGCCCAAAGCCCCGGCCGACGTCCTCGAGACAGGGGCCGGGTTGGGTCACTCCGGCGCACCGGCGCCGCACTCCGAGTTGAGCACAGTGATCGAACAGGTCCTGCCCTCCATCGTCAACGTGCAGACCACCTCAGTCGTCCAGGACGTCTTCGGGGATCCCAGCCAGGGGAAGGGCCAGGGCTCGGGCGTCGTCATCGATGAGGACGGGGTCATTCTCACCAACAATCACGTAATCGACGGCGCTGTCTCGGTGAAGGTCGTGTTCAACGGGGGGAGGGCCATGGAGGGCCGGGTGGTGGACGCCGTGCCGGAGCGGGACCTTGCGGTCATCAAGGTCGAGGCGTCCAACCTGAAGGCCATCGTTATCGGTCGCTCCGATTCCCTGAAGCTGGGCGACGAGGTTATCGCGCTGGGCTATCCACTGGGACTCGGGGGGCCGACCGTCACCAGCGGCATCATCTCCGGTGAGAATCGCAACATCCAGCCACAGGGCGGCGTGCGGCTCGAAGGACTCCTCCAGACCGACGCCGCCATCAATCCAGGTAATTCGGGCGGCGCTCTGGTCGATCGGGCAGGAAGCCTCGTGGGCATCAACACCGCCGCGGGCACGCCCGCCGCGGCGGAGAATCTCGGTTTCGCCATTGCGATCGACGGCGCCCTCCCCATCGTCCGGGAGATTCTCGAGGATCCCCCCGATCAGCGTGCCTGGCTGGGGGTGTCGCCGACCGACCTCGATCCGGCCGCGGCGACCCAACTCGGGTTGGCGCCGGATCTCGAAGGGGCTCTCATCGTCGAAGTCTTTCCCGACAGCCCCGCCCAGGTGGCGGGGATCGAGCAAGGGGATGTGGTCACCCGGATAGGCGATACCCAGGTGAGGTCGGCCGACGACCTGATCGCAGCGTTGGGCGAATGGGATCCTGGGGAACGAGCCGAGCTGAAGGTGACCGGAGCGGCCGGAAGCCGCAGCGAGACGGTCGAGTTGGGGCAGCGTCCGGTCACCCAATAGTGTGTCGGGTGTGAAAGTAAAGCTCCGGAATCCTGATCGGACGGTCGAAATCAACGGGCCCCGTACAGTGACTGCACTCTTGAGCCAGCTCGAGGTTGTGTCCGAAGGGGTGCTGGTCATACGCGATGCCACCCTCCTGACCCGCGATGAGCGTCTGGGTCCAGACGATGAGCTCGAGATCCGGCCCGTGCTTTCCGGCGGCAGCCTCCCTCCGGGTGATGGGCGATGAGGTGCAGGGTGTGCCGGGCGCACGCCGTTGTCGACATTCGCCGGCACAATGCAGCGTTCTGCGCGGACCATTTCGTGGAACACGCCAAATCCCAGGTCGCAAAGGCGATCAAGGAGTTCAAGATGGCGACGGTCGAAGACCGCCTTCTGGTAGCCGTCTCGGGGGGCAAGGATTCGCTTGCGGTCTGGGACATCCTCATGAATCTGGGTTACGACACGACCGGCTTCTACCTCGATCTCGGTATCGGCGGGTACTCCGCCCGCTCGAAGGCGGCTGCGGTGGCGTTCGCCGATTCCAGAGGCGGCAAGCTCATAGTGCGTTCGCTCCAGGAGGAGCACGGCTTCACGGTCCCCGAGATGTCGAAGCTCACCCGACGGGTGCCGTGTTCCGGTTGCGGGCTGAACAAGCGCTACGAGTTCAACCGTGCCGCCATCGAAGAAGGCTTCGACGTCCTGGTCACCGGCCACAACCTCGATGATGAGGCGGCGACGTTGTTCGGCAATGTTCTGGGGTGGAACACTCAGATGCTTGGCCGCCAGCGTCCGGTTCTCGAGGAACGAGTCGTCGGTGTAGGCGCCTCCAGAGCACTCGTGAGGAGGATCAAGCCGCTGATACGGATCGCAGAGCGAGAAACCGCTGCCTACGCGCTGGTCCGGGGGATCGACTACATCGTGGAAGAGTGCCCGATGGTCGAAGGGAACACCCAGCACCGGTACAAAGAAGCCCTTACGT
>JALZIO010000127.1 GCA_030860245.1 Actinomycetota bacterium
ATTGACGGTCGTGGTCGACTTGCCCACGCCGCCCTTTCCGGAACCGACTGCAATGACGTTGGTCCTGGAGTCCTCGTCGCCGAACGGCGCCGGAGTCTCCTTGCGCACGTTGGCGACGACCGCCTCACGCTCCGCCTCGGTCATGGTGGTGAGCTCGACGTCGACGGCGCCGAGCTCGGGCCAGCGGTCTCGGAGCTTTGCAGGGATGACCTCGAGGTAATAGTCGCCAAGGCGCGAGCCCTCGATCATGAGCGCAACCACTATCCGGATATTGATGCCGTCGACGTCGACACTGCGGATCATCCGAAGCTCGTTCATGCCCCTGTGCAGTTGGGGGTCCTGGATCTGGCCGAGAATCGCCGAAATCTCTTCGGGCGTGGGAATCGCCATGCCTTATCACTCCGTATTCGTGGACGAATTTCAAGGGTAAGCCATGGGCGCGGAAGGTCTGCCAAACCGGCGCAGGGCACAAATCGCAACCGGGCGGAGGATTACCGCAAACCGGCGTCGATCCAGGGCCCTGTCCGGGCGCCGGGCGGCCGGGGGAAATTCCCTCCGACCCGGCCTCGTGGCTGCGGTGCTCCGGTGTTCCACTCCCGGGCACTTAACCCCGCTGTTACACGGCCGAAATCAAGGGGAAACCGCCCATCCCTATTCTGAGATGAAAATATAGACAGGCGGCTAAAGCAGAGGTCAGGAGGAGCAAATGGCAGCAAGTCCGTCGGACGCCATCAAGCTGGGCCGGGAGCACGGCGCCCAGTTCGTCGATATCCGGTTCTCGGATCTTCCCGGACTCATGCAGCACTTCTCTCTGCCATTCGAGGAATTGTCGGAGGAGGCCTTCGAGGAGGGGTTGGGCTTCGATGGTTCCTCGATCCGGGGCTTCCAGGAGATCCAGGAATCCGACATGCTCCTGGCGCCGGACCCAGACACCGCGGTGATGGATCCCTTCCGGACACATCCGACGATGATCATCAACGCGTTCGTAAAGGACCCACTTACCGGCGAGTTCTACTCCCGCGATCCGCGCTACATCGCCAAGAAAGCGCAGGACTACCTGACCGGTTCGGGCGTGGCGGATACCGCCTACTTCGGACCCGAGGCGGAGTTCTACATATTCGACTCGATCCGTTTCGACCAGAACCAGCACTCGGGCTACTACCACGTCGATGCGGTCGAGGGGGCATGGAACTCGGGCGCCGAAGAGGGAGGGCATAACCTCGGATACAAACCCCGGTACAAGGAAGGCTATTTTCCGGTGCCCCCGATGGACCACTACCAGGACATGCGCTCGGAGATGACACTCCGGCTCCGCGAGCTCGGCATCCCGGTCGAGGTGCATCACCACGAGGTCGGCACCGCAGGCCAGGCGGAGATAGACATGGGCTTTGCCCCGCTGCTATCGATTGCCGACCGGTTGCTGCTCTACAAGTACGTGGTCAAGAACGTCGCCCTGCAACACGGCAAGACCGTCACCTTCATGCCCAAGCCGATATTCCAGGACAACGGCTCGGGGATGCACGTACACCAGTCGCTGTGGAAAGACGACGAACCCTTGTTCTTCGACGAGCTCGGCTACGCGGGGCTTGCCGATGTTGCCCGCTATTACATCGGGGGGTTGCTGACTCATGCGCCGGCACTGCTCGCCCTGTGCGCCCCAACCACGAACTCCTACAAGCGGTTGGTTCCCGGTTACGAGGCGCCGGTCAATCTCGTCTACTCACAGAGAAACCGATCGGCGGCCGTCCGCATACCCGTCTACTCAAAGTCGCCGAAGGCCAAGCGTCTCGAGTTCCGCTGCCCCGACGCATCCTGCAACCCCTATCTCGCCTTCTCGGCGATGTTGATGGCCGGGATGGACGGAATCAAGAACAAGATAGAGCCGAGGGAGCCGGTGGACAAAGATCTCTACGACCTCCCCCCCGAAGAGCTTGCGGCGGTCCCGCAAGTCCCCGGCTCGTTGGAAGAGGCCTTGCTTGCCCTGGAGGACGACCACGACTTTCTCCTCGAAGGCGGCGTTTTCACACAGGACGTGGTCGACACCTGGATCGACTACAAACGGGTTCACGAGGTCGACGAGCTTCGGCTTCGTCCGCACCCGTGGGAGTTCTACCTCTACTACGATATCTAAACCGCATGGCTCCCTGAACCCGGGCTTCCCTCGTCTCTCGTGCCCGACATCCACGTGCTCACCACGGCGGAGGCATCCGGGAGCCTCTTGCTGGCCATACGGCGCCTCCTCGCCCGGGCTTTCGAAGGGGAATTCTCGGAGGAAGATTGGGCGCACACAATTGGCGGGTGGCATGTCGTCGTCACCGACGGCGGTGCCACCCTCTCACATGCTGCCGTCGTTCCGCGGGTCCTCGAGGTGGCAGATCGACCTCTCAACGCCGGCTATGTCGAAGGTGTAGGGACCGCTCCCGAGAGACGGCGGGAAGGACTCGGCTCTCTCGTGATGGCCAAGGTCTCGGAGCTCATACCCAACGAATTCGACATGGGTGCCCTCTCGACCGGCCGGCACGAGTTCTACGACCGCCTCGGGTGGGAAAGATGGCGCGGACCTACCTTCGTTCGGCGCGGCTCGGAAACGGTCCGTACAGAAGAAGAGGATGACGGCGTAATGGTCCTTCGCTTCGGCCCAAGCAGGGACGTCAACCTCACCGCGCCGATTTCGTGTGAGGGCCGGCGCGGGGACGATTGGTAGCGCCGTGAGGCTATCCTTACCGACCGGCCCTGATGGGCCCCCGGAGCTATGGCGCGTCACCGCCGCACGTCTCAGGCCCGCATCCTACCCACGCGCCGGTGGGACAGAGGTCAGTCGCACGCCGTGTGACGACCCCACGGTTTCTTTCGAAAGGCCCTTACTCCACGTCCTGGGATGGCGGGAGCCGGACCGTAGCGGGCGTTGCCGCGGCGTCGGGCGCCACGGTGGTGAAGGTCGCGGCGGGGGCGGGCCGGCGGTCGACCTCCAGGTGGAAGACGTCGGGCCGGGCGTAGTGCCCGACGGGGTCGAACTGGCGGCGTGACGCTCGGGCGCGGGCGAGGTCGAGCTCGGCGATCACGATGCCCTCGGACCCCTCCAGCGGCCCGGCGAGCAGATCGCCGTCGGGGCCGACGATGCAGCTGTTGCCCCGCGCCAGCCAGTCCTCGTCCCCGCCGTAGATGTCGTCGCGGCCGGTGATGTCGTCGGGGATGTCGGAGCCGCGCAGGCAGAATGTGACGCCAAGGACGTGGATGCGCCCCTCCTTCGCGATGTGGCGCATCGTGGGCACCCACATGTCGCTGTTATCCCAGGTGGGGGCGACGTAGACGTCGATGCCCTGGCTATAGAGAGCGTAGCGAGCCAGCGGCATGTAGCTTTCCCAGCAGATCAGCCCACCCAGCCGGCCGATCGGGGTGTCGAACACCGGCATGGTCGAGCCGTCGCCGAACCCCCAGACGAGCCGCTCGCCGCCCGTGGGCATGAGCTTGCGGTGCGCTCCGAGCACGTCGCCGTCCGGCCCGAGCCACAGCTGGGTGTTGTACAGGGTGGCGCCGTCAAGCTCGTTGATGCCAATCGAGACGTACACTCCGGCGGCGCGGGCGGCCTTGCCGAGCCGCTCCGTGGCCGGCCCCGGGATGACCACAGCCTGGTCGAGAAGCCTCTCGTACCAGCGGGCGGGCCCGTCCGCCCACGGCGTCGTGCGCCACACCCAGTCGGGGTAGGTGGGAACGAACGCCTCGGGGAACGCCACGAGGCGGGCGCCGTCGCCGGCGGCCTGCTCGATCAGGCGGACCGCCTTGTCGATGGTGGCATCCCGGTCGAGGAACACCGGGGCGGCCTGCACCGCGGCAGCCCTTATGGTGGTGGCGGTCATGCGGGACCTCCCTTTTCGGGGATTCAAACACGAATCAACCCCAACAGCGGCCGCGGTGAGACGAGCCTGCTCCGTCCAGCGCCGCACGCGGTCTCCAGCACCCGGGCGCTAGCCCACGGCCCCCGTCGTGGAGCCGCGCGGTTAGCCGTAGATCACCCGCTCGGCCACCCTGCGGGCGCGCCTGGTCATTCTGAGGTGAGCTTCTTGAAGCTCCTGCAACGGCTGATCGGAAAAGCCCAACGCCACACCGAGTGCCTCGAGGTCCTCCAGCTTCGAGGGGAGCATGTCGACCGGCTGGCCGGTCATGAAGAACATCCGGTTCCTGAGCATTGTCAAGAACCGAAGAGCGTCAATCAGAGTAGCAGTGTCAACATTCGGGAGCACGCCAACTCGCGCGGCGGCATCCAGCGCTTCCATCGTCCCCGTCACACGAAGCGCGGAAAACGCATGGGCATTCTGCAGTTGGAGCAGCTGAGCGGCGAACTCTATATCCGAGATACCACCGGGGCCCAACTTGACATTCAGACGAGCGTCGGTGCCCCGACGTATGCGCTCCTTTTCCATACGCGCCTTGAGATGACGGATCTCGTCGATCGCCCCCTGTAGCGGAGTCTCGGGCCAAGCAAGCGACCTCGTCCCATCCATTAACCGTTGCCCCAGCCTTTGGTCTCCCGCTACAACACGCGCCTTGATTAGCGCCAAGTGCTCCCAGGGCTGCGCCCAGCGCTGGTAGTACTCCAATGAAGAATCGATAGACCTCACCAGAGCGCCGTCTTTGCCCTCCGGGCGAAGGCCCAAGTCGATGCGCCAGGTCTGCCCCTCCGGGGTGACGTCCCCGACAGCCCTTACCAATCCTTCACCTACCTCGACCGCAAGCGAAGGGTCCATGTCATGTACGAACATGACGTCGATATCGGAGGAGTAGTTAAGCTCCAGCCCCCCCAGCTTGCCCATCCCTATGACCGCAAATGAGCCCTGCACGCCCTCGAGGGCCGCCTCGAGGCATGCATCGGCAAGATGTGCGAGTCCCCTGCCGATATCGGTTGAATCGATCTCTCCGCCAAGATCGGCCAACGCCACCCCCACCATCTCCCTGCGTTTGAACCGGCGCAACCCCTGGAGCCGGCCTTCGGGCTGCCGCCAGGCAAGTGACGCCTGGGCCTCTTCCACCAACCGATCCCTGTCCTTGAGTTTGCGATCGGAGGCCTCGACGGCTGAGCTCATCGTATGTGTCGCAATTGTGGCCAGCTCTTCGGGGACATGCTCGAGCAACTCTCCCAAAACCCGTCCGCTCCCCAAAACAGTTGCAAGAAACTCAAGCCCTGGTGGATTGTCCCGAAACTTGCCCAGCACCGCCGGCCGCTCCTCCAGCCCCTCGCTCAAACGCAAGAATGCCAGCAACCCCCCATCCGGAAGCGGAGTCTGAGCAAGGAATCTCAGCATCGCCGGCGTCAACAAGCGCAACAACACGGCGCGTCTCGAGATTCCGGATACAAGGCTCCCGAGATTCCTGGCGGCCTTGTCGGCATCCCGGAAGCCCAGCACCCTTAACCGTTCTCGAAGAGCCTCTTCCGACAGCCGCGTGCCCGTCGCATCCGAGAGCGACTCGATCATGGGTCTGTAGAAAAGTTTCTCGAACCGGGAACGTACATCGCTCAAAATACGTCGGTGCGCACCATCGAAGTTCGCCGCGGCACTGTGATTGATAGTGTCGCGGAACCCCATGGATCGTGCGACTCGCATCAAATCGTTCTCTTTTTCCGGCAGTCTGTGTACCTGGCGCTCTTGCCATAACTGCAGTCTGTGCTCAACGCTTCTGAGCCAACGGTAAGCCTCCGACAGTGCAATGCCGTCATCTTCTGCCACGTAGCCGCCATCCGCCAATGCGGAGATCGCCTCGAGCGTGTTCGGACGACGCACCCGGACGTCGGATCCACCGTGCACCAATTGAAGCAGTTGAACCGAAAACTCTATGTCTCGAATGCCTCCCGGCCCAAGCTTGACGTCGGCCGCGTCGGGCCTGCGGTTGCGAAGGGAGCGTGCAGCATGGCTCTCGATCCGCTCCTTCATTCTGCGGATGCTGGCAATGCGTTCGGGTGAGACGTCGGACGGGTAAACCAGTGGACGCGTCCTGTCGACAAACTTCTTACCGACAGAAGCATTGCCCGCGACTACTCGTGCTTTGATGAGGGCTTGGTGCTCCCACGGTTGCGCCCAGCGTGTGAAGTACTCGATGCAGCCGTCAACCGAACGGACGAGCGGGCCGCTGCGGCCCTCGGGCCGAAGATTCAGGTCGATGCGAAAAGGCTGTCCTTGAGGTGATGGCCGTCCCAACTCAGCCGACAGCGAGGAGGCTGCTCTGGTGGCTCCGGGAAGATCCTCCTCGGCAACGTAGATCAGATCGATGTCGGAGGCGTAGTTGAGCTCTCGGCCCCCGAGCTTCCCCATTCCGATCACCGCCATGCCCTCGGGCGCCTGCAAATGGGTGAGGGCAACCTCGAGCCAGGCGCTCGCCAGGTCACTCAGGGCGGCCACAACCTCCTCGAGCGAAAGCTCTCCACAAAGATCACAGGTCGCGATCTGGGCAAGACGGCGGCGCTTCTCCAGTCTGAGGGCTGCCATACCGCCGTGGGCCGCTGCTGCCTCTGCAATCACGACGTAGTCGGAGCGCGTTGGTAGCTCGGGTGCCTCATTGATCAATGCGCGGGCTGTGGGATCCGACGCGACGAAGGCGGCCAGCGATGTGCTCGCGTCTCCCAAGACCCGTTCGCGCGCATCCATGGAGAATCAAGGGTATCCGGTTCCCCTCGCTTCACCATTTCCGCACCCATAGGCTACGGCCCTCAAAGACCGCGCTGTTGTGAACATGGCAGAGAAAAGAACGGCCCATCTTCTGCGTCACCTCTATAGACGCTCCCTGATTGCCTTACTAAGGTGCCTCCCTTATGCGCCGGAAAGGCGCAATCCGGGTCGCTCTCGAACAGCAGAGCGTCATCGAGTGGGAGGTGAGCGGTTGAGAGCTACCTGTACGCGCCTGTGCCCAACCCGAATGGTTTCTGTGTTTATTGCGTTGATGGTTGGTGTCACAGCGTCTTATGCAGTGCCATCTCCAGTGGGTGCTCACGAACTGTCCAAGTTTCGCAAAGAGCGACGTCACATCAAGAAACGCGCTTTGAAGCAGCTTGGCGCACCGTATAACTACGGTGGCTCCTCGCCCGGCGGTTTCGACTGCTCTGGATTCACGAGCTGGACGTACAACGGTCACGGCGGGGCCCTCCCACGCCGGGCAATCGAACAGTTCAACTTGGCACAGAGACCGAGATTCAAGCGCATCTGGCAACGCTCGCATCTTCGCAAGGGTGACCTCGTCTTTCATAAGACGACGAGCGCTCGCGTCGGCCACGCCGGCATCTACATCAGCCGCGGCAAATTCATATCGACGACTTCTTCCGGTGGGGTAAGAGTTCAGTCGCTCAGGGATCCCTACTACTGGGGCCCCCGCTGGGTCGGCGCCACGCGATTGCCGGCAACCAGAAAACGCTACGGGTAGATGATTTTCGGCCTCGCGCCGTCGCGATCAGCGCTCACAGCGCTCAAAGGATCGGCAGGTATCGGCTGATCTCGTAGGGCGACACATAGGATTTGTAATCGTTCCACTCCGTGTGCTTATTGCGTAGCAGATACTCGAATACCTGCTCGCCGAGGGACTCGGCGACGAGCTCGGAACCTTCCATCTCTATCAGTGCCTCATGGAGACTTCCGGGGAGTTGAACGATCTTTCGAGCGCGACGCTCCATTTCGGTCATCTCATAGATATTGTCGGTCGCTTCAGCCGGCAGCTCATATCCATTGTCGATGCCTTCGAGCCCGGCCGCCAATATCACCGAAAAGGCGAGGTAGGGGTTGCAAGCCGGGTCGGGTGAGCGGAATTCGATTCGAGTGGATTGATCCTTGCGCGGCTTGTACATCGGCACCCTTATGAGTGCAGATCGATTGTGCCGCCCCCAGCAGACATACACCGGGGCTTCGGGGACCGGGTACCCAGGTCCGGTAATGAGCCTCTTGTAGGAGTTGACCCACTGGTTTGTGATGGCCGTGATCTCGCGCGCATGTACCAGCAATCCTGCAAGGAAAGCCTTGGCCACCTTCGAAAGATGATAGTCGTCCGAAGAGTCATGGAACGCGTTCTGATCGCCTTCGAACAACGACATGTGGGTGTGCATGCCGCTGCCGGGTAGCTGGGTAGAGGGCTTGGGCATGAAGGTCGCATACATAGAACGTTCGGCAGCCATCTGCTTGACGATCAAGCGATAGGTCATCACCGAGTCGGCCATCGTCAAAGCATCTGCGTGTCTCAAGTCGATCTCGTGCTGTGATGGAGCGACCTCGTGGTGGGAGAACTCGACCGGGATGCCCATGCGCTCGAGCACTCCGACCGTGTCACGCCTCAATTCCTGCGTGAGGTCCAGCGGCGTCAAGTCGAAGTAGCCACCCGCATCCATAGGGGAAGGGTCCTGGGAGCTCTTGAAAAGAAAGAACTCCATCTCCGGATGCACGTAGAAGGTGAATCCTCGTTCGGCCGCCTTCTCCAGGTTGCGTCTGAGAACGAAGCGCGGGTCGCCTCTATAAGGGCGCCCGTCCGGGGTGTGGATGTCGCAGAACATGCGAGCGACCCCGCCCTCTGAGGCCTCCTGCCGGAAAGAGGGGGCCAGAGGACCAGGATATTGCATCCCTTGGGAGGGCCGTCCTGTGTTCTGCGAAGGCATAATCTGGAAGGTGCCCGCGTCCGGGCGGGCAAGCATGTCCGACTCCTGAATCCGTGCAAAGCCCTCTATGGCCGAGCCATCGAAGCCGATGCCTTCGTCGAATGCCTGTTCGAGCTCCTCCGAGGTGACTGCAAAGGTCTTCAGGAAGCCATGGACATCGGTGAACCACAGCCAAACCAGCCGAATGCCGCGCTCTTCGACGGTTCGCAAAACGTAATCCCGCTGCCTCTCCACGTCTTGCAGATTAGCCCGCCTAGGTTACCGGGAGGTAACAAGCCATACCGCCCGCCGTGGTCCGTTGCCTGACGCCGGTAGTCTTGATGGCATGATTACGGTGGCGCTCGCGCAGATTAATCCTGTGGTCGGCGACATCAACGGCAACACGGGGCGCATCCAGGACGCGATGAGCCGGGCAGATGACCTGGGAGCACAGGTCGTCGTCGTGCCCGAGCTCGCCCTGACCGGTTACCCTCCCGACGACTTGTTGCTGAAGGCATCTTTCATCGACGCCAATCAAACGGCCCTAGAGCGGGTTGCGTCATCGAGCGGCGAAGCGCTGGCGGTGATCGGCTTTGTCGACCGGGGAAAGGAATGCCTTTTCAACGCCGCCGCCGTATGCCAGCGGGGTCAAGTTGTGGACGTCTACCACAAGCACTTGCTGCCCAACTACGGCGTATTCGACGAGCGTCGCTACTTTGAGCCCGGCGAGGACCATTTACTGCTCGATACCCCTGAAACCCTCTTGTCCGTCAGCGTTTGCGAAGACGCCTGGAGTGTAGGTGGGCCCGTGGTGCAGCAAGGACTGGCGGGGGCGCAGATCGTCATCAACATCAATGCTTCCCCCTACGACAAGAACAAACTGGATGAACGCACTGCCATGCTGGCAGACCTCGCCCGGCGCGCCGGAGCATCGATCGTCTACGTCAACACCGTCGGCGGCCAAGACGAGCTTGTCTTCGATGGCGGCTCGCTAGTCATCTCTCCCAACGGACAGGTGGTGGCGCGCCTCAAGCGATTCGAGGAGGATTTTGCGCTCGTCGAAGTGCCGTTGGGCCGCAGCGATGGGGTGAAGGCAGAGAGTTCCGGCCAGCCGGTTCGTCGAGTTCCAGTCGCGCTTCCCCAGGCGCCCTCAAGTAAAGCCCGGAGTGTTATCTCCGAGGCGCTGTCTGAAGAGGCAGAGATCTACAGCGCACTTCGTCTTGGATTAGCCGACTATGTGAACAAGAACGGCTTCAAAAAAGTGGTCGTGGGGTTATCAGGGGGAATCGATTCAGCGCTTACAGCCATCATAGCGGTCGACGCGCTAGGAGCCGATTGTGTCCTCGGAGTCTCGTTGCCGTCGGCGTACACCTCTTCGGGTTCGCGAGACGATGCCGGCGCGCTTGCGCAAGCCCTTGGGATCAAAATGATCGAAGTGCCCATAAAGCACATCCAAGTCGCGTATGTCGAAGCCCTTGCGTCCGCCTTCGGACAGACGCAGGAGGGCCTTGCCGAAGAAAACCTTCAGGCCCGCGCACGCGGCAACATACTGATGGCGATTTCAAACCGCTACGGTCATCTGGTCATTGCCACTGGGAACAAGTCCGAGATGGCGTGCGGATATGCCACGCTCTATGGCGACATGGCGGGTGGATTTGCACTGCTGAAGGACGTATTCAAGACCGAGGTCTACTCGTTGTCGCGCTATCGGAACTCGATCTCGGCCTTGATTCCGGAGAACATCCTGACCAAGGCGCCGTCGGCCGAGCTGCGGCCCGATCAAAAGGACGAGGACTCATTGCCTGCATACAGCGTCCTCGATCCCATACTCGAGGCGTACATCGAAAAGGAAGCCGGCGTGGCGGACATAGTCGACTTGGGCTATAGACGGGATGTGGTCGAGCGGGTGATCACTCTGGTCGACAGAGCCGAGTACAAGCGGCGCCAAGCCCCGCCCGGGCCCAAGGTCACCGGCAAGGCCTTCGGGCGGGATCGCCGTTTGCCGATCACCAATCAATGGCGGGAAGGGCCCGATGAGGATCTGCCCGCAAGAGCTACCGGAGAAGGAGGTGAAGATTAGTTCAACGGCAACGGACTATTTGGACGGTGCTGCTGCTCTCCGACCAGCTCAGCGACATCAAAGAACTACTGCCTGAATGGCCCGTCCTTGCCTACCGGGTGATATCGGGAGGCCTCAAAGAAACCGGTACGCAAGAACTGATCGAGTCTCATCCGGATCTGCTCCTAATCGACGGCACAGGCGACGTTCAGGCTGCTGAGGACACGACTCGGCGCCTCTCGCTCGCGTGGGAAACGGGCCTTCCACCCATTGTCGTGGTCGTAAACGAGGCGCACGTCGCCAGCTTCCGCTTCGAGATCGGCGCCGACGACTTCCTGCTCGTAGATGCCTCACAGGACGAAATCTCTGCACGCCTGGCTTTCGCCGCTCGCCGCGCCGGCTTCGGAGAGGACGTTGGCGTAATCAAAGTTGGGGAGCTCACAGTCAACCCCGACAACTACCAAACCTACGTTCGCGGACGACCCCTTGATC
>JALZIO010000128.1 GCA_030860245.1 Actinomycetota bacterium
CCCGGTCCGGCGCCGTCGGGGTCGCAGAACCCAACCACCATGTCTTGCACCGTGCCATCGTCGGATTGCTTGATGTCGATGGCCACCAGCTCACCTTCGGCCCTGGTCCCATCGTTCCCCATGACCGTCACTGTGAATTCGTTGCACTGACCGGGCCTGGCGTAGTCCTTTGTTGGCGAGATGCGGATGCCGGTCACCACGGAGTGGTCCGCGAGAGCTGTCCCGACTGGCGCGATCGCCAGCGCGCCGAGCACTCCGAGCGCGAGGCCGAGGGCGACCGGCTTCGTGAGCCGGCGGTTTCGATTGAGCATTCGAGACCCCTTTGTCTAGTGACCGTGCGCGCTTGTTGCGGGCAGGATCGGCCGAATCCGTTCGTCCGTGGATCGGCGGCCGGGCAAACAGCTTGAGCGCCAAGACCTAAATAATCTCGCGACCCTCGTGCACGATGTCGTGATGCTCTCGAGCAGCAGGCCACTCGTCGACGAACGCCTCGACATTCTTTCGGCGGCTCGCCGACGACTCACGCCTAAATCACATTAGTGTAACTTGGAGTGGAGCCACCACCCGCCTCTCCCCGTAACGTTTCGGGGACGGACGTGGGTCATTATTGGGCGGTGAAGTCACGCACTGCGTCGCGCCTGGCCTGGGTGGCGTTCGGGTTCGTCACGTTCGTGTATCTGGCCGGGCTCGCGTTCTCCCTGCTGAACCGGTCGACCGATCACCCCGGGGTCTCCACATTCGACCCCATCGTGGTCGCCTTGTTCGCCTTTCCGGTTGTCGGGGTCTTAGTTGCCTCCCGGCAGCCTTGGAATCCGACCGGATGGATATTGCTCGCAATCGGGCTCGCCTGGGGTCTCTATTCCCTTCTTAACGGTTACTCACTCTACGGCTTGGTCACCCAACCGGGAGCGCTGCCGCGTCCGGACCTTAGCGTGGCGCTGAGCTCGTGGTTGTGGATCCCCGCCGTCGGACTGATGGGAACCTTTTTGATCCTGTTGTTTCCCGACGGCCGGCTTCCGTCCCCGCGCTCGAGGCCGTTGGCGAGGTTGTCCGGTATCACGATGGTGGTGGCTTCGGTCGAGGTGGTGGTGGCACCGGGGAGCTTCGCGGACGAAGGATTTCCGTCGGTGACCAATCCCCTGGGGATCAACGCCCTGCGACCGATCATCGGAGTGGTGGACCCGATCAGCATCGCGCTTCTTCTTCTTTGCATCGTCGGCTCCACCATCGCTCTGATCCGGCGGTTCCGCCGGTCGCATGGGCAGGAGCACCTCCAGTTGAAATGGCTGGCTGCGGCCGCCGGCGTCGTGGCGTTCGCCTACCTGGCCATGATGGTGGTTGGTGGTTTCTTTTATTACTCCGGCAGCCAGAGTAGGCCACTTTGGTCAAACATCCTGGAGCAGGTCGCCGTGTGTTCGTTTGTACTTGTTCCCCTGGCGATGGGTGTCGCAATCCTCCGGCACCGCCTGTACGACATCGATCTCCTCATCAACCGCACGCTGGTCTACGGTGCGCTCACGATCCTGCTGTCACTCGTCTATGTGGGCGGAGTAGTCGGAGCGGGAAATCTCCTGCGTTCTGTGACGGGCCAGACAAACAACAACCTCGCAGTGGCGGCCTCGACTTTGGCGGTCGCGGCGCTGTTCCGACCCGCTCTGGCCCGCATCCAGAGCTTCATCGACCGGCTCTTCTACCGGCGCAAATACGATGCCGCCCAGACGCTGGAAGCCTTCAGCGAACGCTTGCGGGAGCAGGTGGAACTCGACTCCCTGACGTCGGACCTGCTAGCCACCGTCGGGAGCACGATGCAGCCGACCCACACATCGCTGTGGATCAAGCCCCCTTACATGAAGTGAAACGAGGGGATCTGGTAGGCGCCACGGGCACGCCGGAAGAATACCCCCCGTTGTTGCATGAGCGCCCGATTGGTGGGCATAGCTCCGCTCCTCATCGGCCCGGGTGACCAAGTACGATGCCTTGGTGCAGCTTGGGTTCGCGGTCCCCGTATCCGGTTCGTGGGCGCGTCCGGCTAACTGCGTCGAGATCGCCAGCAGGGCCGAGCAGCTCGGCTACACGTCGTTGTGGACTTTCCAGCGCCTCCTGTCACCACTTGACGGAGACGCCCCCCTTCTTGCAGCGCCCTACCACAGCGTGCAC
Organism: Actinomycetota bacterium; assembly: GCA_030860245.1. GTDB lineage: Bacteria > Actinomycetota > CADDZG01 > CADDZG01 > WHSQ01 > JACDDL01. The sequence goes on from JALZIO010000128.1 coordinate 2,158, forward strand.
GACCCGTTGGCAACCCTCGCCTATCTCGCCGGCCACACCTCGACGGCGCGGCTCGGGGTCGCGGTCGTGAACCTGCCCTACTACTCGCCCATCGTGCTGGCCAAGCTCCTGACGACGATCGACCAGTTCTCAGACGGACGGCTGGATGCGGGACTGGGGATCGGGTGGTCGCCGCACGAGTTCAAGGCCGTCGGCGTGCCCCTTGCACGGCGGGGCGCGCGAGCGGAGGACTTTGTTCACTGCCTGCGGACCATCTGGACGGATGAGGTCGTCGAGTACCGGGGCGACTTCTATGGGGTCCCGCGGTCGAGGATCGATCCTAAGCCGGTCCAGAAGCCGCATCCTCCGCTCTTGCTGGGTGGGACCGCCGAGCCCGCGCTGCGCCGTGCCGGACGGGTGGCCGCCGGTTGGATCAGCAGCAGCCGAGCCGATCTCAATCGGATCGACGAGTCCATCGCGACCGTGCGGGCGGCGGCTGCGGGTGCGGGCCGCGATCCCAACGAGCTGCGCTTCGTCTGCCGAGGCGTGGTCAAGGCGCGCACGGAGGGGGACCGGGCGCCGTTAGTCGGTTCCTTTGAGGACATCCGCGTCGACCTGGATGAGCTGGCGAACAAGGGCGTCACGGAAACGTTCATCGATCTCAACTTCGATCCCCAGATCGGATCGCCGGAGGCAGACCCAGAAGTCTCGATGCGTCGCGCGCACGAGGTTCTCGAGGCGCTCGCTCCGGCCTGATTCCGCCCTGTGCCCATGTTGTGTGTGTTCCACAGCCTGCCTGGTCGGCTCCCACCGCCCGGCAGCCTTGCGACGCGCCGACCGTATCCTGCTGCTCGAGGCCGGCTCATCGGCTCCGGTTTCCTCGACCAGCTGCCGGCTGACTCGGAGGAGATGCGGCGCCTATGGCGCGAGGGAGTGATAGCGGAGGGCGCCTAATTGGCTGTTCCGAGTAAGGCATGCCCGTGCGGGCTCTACTGCCGCTGCGTTGAGTCAGCAGTCATGGTGGCGCGCCTGCCGCGGGTACGCACCACGATCATGACGACTCCATACAGCGCCACGTTGAGGGCGGCGGGTCCCAAGGTGACGGCGTACCAGGTGAACGTCGTCAGGCCATCGAACCTGTAGGGGTCGATGATTGCGGGAAGAGACCACGGCAGCCCTAGAAGCAGCAGTGGCAGGGCGATGATGCCGGCGCCGATGTTCGCGCCGTCCTCTGGCGAGGTAGACAGGAGGAGGACCAAGAACAGGGATGTGAGGGCGACAACGATCACCGTGTGGGCGATGAAGAGCCATGGCCATACACCGCCAGGCCGCCACCATCTCATCCAGCCACTGTAGCGTAGGTGCTCCGCTCAGAGCCAGGATCTGCGGCCCACCTGTTGAACATCGGTCACCCGTCCCTGCCTCGCGCCCGACAGCACAAGACAGGTGTTCGTATGGGGCTTCACGATGTAGGCCGGCTGGACTCGAACCAGCGACCAACGGATTATGAGATCGCTGCCGCCCGAACGCCCTACCTGCGGTTTCGCGCGTTTCTGCTGCTCGGACGGCCTTAGTGGCTGTCATGCATTGTCAAGGAGTGTCACTGATTCGCACGTCGCATGGTGACCAAATGGTGACCAGACCTCGGGGTCAAGAGAGCGCCGCCTCCTCGGCCAGCGCGAGACAGGCCGTGGCGCGATCCTGGTTCACCGAAGAAGGTCCGCTATTGAAGCAGCGGCCCGCGCCGCCCCATCGGTTTCTACCGGTCGGTATGAAACCTCGCGCCCGATTTCCTCGCCGATGGCCTGTGCGATCACCTCCGGGCTCGAGGCATCGAAGTCCATGCAGCGCCCCGCGCCGTAGCGCTCCAGTCGATGACGCACGTGGAAGTTCTGCTCGAAGTGATGGCGCAGCGGGAAGTACAGGAACGGCCGCCTGTTGGCGGTCAATTCCATCGCCGTCGTCAGGCCCCCCTGGACGACCGCCAGATCGCATACGGCCAAATATCGATAGAGGTTGTGCACGTATGGCCTCACGTCCAGCCCCTCGGCTCCCTGCAAACTCTGGGGGTCGATCCGAGGCCCCGTGACGACCACCATGCGAAGCTCTGGGACGACCTTCTTGGCTTCGGGGAAAGAGTCGATCACGCGGCGCAGCAGATGACCACCGACACCGGAGCCGCCCACGGTCACGATGCACACCTTTTCGTCGGGCCCATATCCCAGCTCGTGCCGAATCGCATCCTTATCGGCGAAGTCCGAGCGATCGAAGCCGGTGATGTAGCCGGAGAACTGGTAGTGATCCTTCGTCCAGTCCTTGATGAACGGAAGGCCCGAACCGAAACGCTCGGGGACCACGTCTTGTTCGTAACCGACGAAGATCGCTCGGTCGCGGACCCGCGGGAATCTCGCGATGTGCTCGATCATCTCCGCGTTGTAGTCGGCGGTCAGATAGCGCTCGCGCTCACCTCCATCCGGCATCGGGAGCCATCCCACGAAATCCGTAAGCCATGCGTAGGAGGCGCGCTTCTGCTCGGGATTCTCGTGAAGGTAGTAGTCGAGCTCCCAAGCCTCGTCGCCGATCCAGAGGTCGTAGTGCTCCTCCTCAACCAGGTCGTGGAAGACCATGAAGTTGTTGAGGAGGATCTCGTCCATCCGCCGCCACGCCTGGAAGCAGTGCAGGTCGTGCTCTGCGGATTCGCTCTCGATGTGGCGAGACTCGTTCGCGAGGTTTCGGCTCGCGGGATGGATGTTTTCTCCCTCACCCTCGAGAACCTTGGTTACCGGGTTCTGGGCCAGCCAGTCGATCTCGAGATCCGGCACCTGTTTCCTGAGCTCCCTTGCGATGGCGACGTCACGCTGGGCATGACCAAGCCCTATCGGGGAGGAGACGTATAGCGCGCGCCTGCGCCGGCTCCGGCCCCGAACCCACCGAGTCACCCGGTGCCGCGGCTCGACGAAGTCGCGCAGCATCAGGTTCACCTTGACCGGATCGCGGGCCTGGGGGCAGTGACCCGACCCCTCGAGGGTAACGAGCTCTCCCCCGGTCAGCCTGGCCAGAGCGGCGCCCGACGTGTGCGACCTGATCGCATCTTCCTTTCCGTGGATAACCATCACCGGGCACCGAACCTTGTCCGCGAGCTCACGCACCTCGTTCTCGGTCTCGATGCTGTCGGCGAGCGCGGTTGCTATCAGGATTTCTGGAGTGGTCTCCAGTCCCCACTCAACGCAATCCTCGATCTGCTTGGTCGAGTGCGGTTCGGTGAACACCTGCGAAAAGAAGAACTCGAGAAAGCCCCTGTAGTCCTTGAGCCAGTAGTGGCGGTTGAACTTCGCCCAGCCCTCGTCAGAATCCAATTCCTGGTCGAACGATTGCCTAACCTCCGCCCGTGGCACTGAGGGTGCAAGCGGCGTCGCCGGGCTTATGAACGCCACTCCAGAAACGCGCTCAGGGTGATGAGCGGCGAGCAGTAGCGCGCCCTGAGCGCCCCGCGAGAAACAGGCCAGTACTGCACGCTCGGTTGCGGTCGCATCCATCACCGCGATCGCGTCCTCAGCAAACTCTGTCTCGGCATAGGCGGCGGGGTCTGTCGGTCGATCCGACTTCCCGTTGCCGCGGCCGTCGAACGTCAAGACCCGCAAGTGGCGAGCGAAGTAAGGGATCTGCATCTTCCATGTTCGTGAATGGATGATCGACCATGTAGGCAGGAACACGACCGTCTTGTCGCCCTGCCCGTACACCTCGTAGAAGATCCTAACTCCATCGCGCTCGACGTATCCGTCGACGTCCGGATACCGGGCGCGTGATTGTTCCCGTGCCTGTGCAGATGTCCTTACGGCCGCTGATGTCACCGTTTCAACCACGGTCGGTCTCACTCCTCATCGTCATCGACGAACTGCCACAACGCGTCGACGATCTTCCACCCGTCGCGCGTTCGAACCAGGCCCTATCGCGACCACATCATCAGCCGAGCACTTAGAGCGATCGCTACGTGATGAAACCACCGCCATCCCGACTACCTCCTAGCAGTAGTTGACTATTGGTTCACGATACGCCGAAGGGTAGGGCGAAAACGATCACGATGAGCCCGACACCGACCAGCGCGACGCCGACTGCGGGGGTTAGATCGCGTCCATGGCGACCGATCTTCTCGTAGGCCATGATCGCGGCGAGCGCAGCCATCCACGCGAGATTTGCCACCCCCACGGCAAACATGAGCAGCATCAGGGCCCAGCAGCAGCCGAGACAGAACAGTCCGTGCCCTCGTCCCAGGCGAAAGGCTTCCGACACTCCCCTTCGATAGTGACGCATCAGATAGATCCCCGGATGACGGCATTCCTCGAGACATTTGTCCTTCAGCTTCGAGAACTGAAATGCGCCTGCCCCTACCAGCACGGCTCCCGATATCAGATGCGGGCGCGCTTCGAGCCACACCCAGGAGTGAACTAGTCTGTGCAACATCAGGTCAGACAGCAGCGCGAGTCCCCCGAACACGGTCCACACCAGCGCGTATCCCGCGAGGAACGATGCCAGTGCGGCTCCCGCTCGCTCCTGCGAGCGCGCCGTCGACCAGTAGAGACGGATCATCGGCATGCTCGACGGCAGCATCATGGCTGCCGTCATCAATTGCCAGGCCACCAGGAACAGGCCGAGGGCGGCCGCTGGATGCAGACCGCCCTCGATCAGGTAATCGTGGTGCACCAGCTCGGAGGCGCCGACGCCCTGCGCGGCGAGGGCGACGCTCCACGCGAGCGCTACCGCTAGATAGACGGCCGCGGGAGCCCGCCGAGCTGCCACTAAGGCCATCTCACGCGGCCTCGTGGGTGATGTGGTAGTCGGCCTGGATGGCGTTCCGACCCTCAAAGCTCCACGCCATACCGTACTCGGGAAGGTTCACTTCGTGTCTCGATGCCTTCCCGACGTAGGCGGGTGATCCGGGAACCGTGGAGAACAGCGATTCGCGGAGCGTCGTGGTCGAGCCATCGGGCCCGACGTAGGGGGCCATCTCGGCAATGACGGAATCCCCCACGCGCAGGCTTCCCTGTCCGTCGCGGATCTCGTGAACGATGGGGGCACGCTTCACGTCGACGATCTCGCCCACGAGGCCGGCCAGATCGGCCAGCGGCCCTCCAAGCTTGCCGCCGTAGGCAGCGACGAGTGCGTCGAGTTGCTCGTCCGACGCCCGTTCGTCGACGAGGATCGCTACCCGCCAGCTTCCGGGAGTGAGAATGTTGCCGGGGATCTGTACGACGTTGACCATCGAGAGCCCGGTCACGTCCACCCCTCGGATCGTGCCCTCGTCGAAGTGGTAAGCGACGAACGCATCGCACGTGCCCTGATCTGGATCTTCGCCCACCCAACAGGGGCACAGGATCCCGCACGAGCATGCCTCGAGCAGCGTGCCTTTGAGGTCGTACACGACCCCGGGAGCGGCTGTCTTTTCATTCGTGAGTGCCATGTGCTCTCCTTTCTGTCCTGCTTCGAGCCGAACCGCGTCGTCAAAGCAGAGGCTAGAGAGGAAGATCCGGCGTCGAATCCGGGGAGGCCCCTAGGATTCTTTGAGGGCCCGGCGTGCGGGATCGGTACGAGCACTAGGATTTGAGCATGCTTCTCGGGCGTACGGCAGAATGCGCGCGGATCGACCAACTCCTCATTGATGCTCGCGTGGGCTCGAGCGGGGCCGTGGTCGTGCTGGGCGAGCCCGGCATCGGAAAGACCGCCCTGCTCCGCTACGCCGGTGACCGTGCCGAGGACATGGCCGTGCTCTCCGCAAGCGGAATCGAACTGGAAGCAGAAGTTGCCTTCTCCGGCCTCCTGGAGCTCCTACGTCCAGCTCTTCATCTGATGGACAAGATCCCTGGGCCTCAGGCGGCCGCGCTGAGGGGGGCCCTTGCGCTGGGGCCAACGGTCGAAACCGATCGATTCAACGTCGGAACGGCGACCCTGAGCATCCTTGCGGCTGGTGCCGAGGAAGAGCCTCTACTCGTAGTGATTGACGACGCGCATTGGCTCGACGACGCATCGACAGCCGCACTGTTGTTCGCGGCTCGCCGCCTCGTGGCCGACCCGATCGTGATGCTTCTCGCTTGCCGCCCGGGCGAGAAACCGGCTCTAGAGAGGGCGGGCCTTCCCCAGCTGGTAGTCGATGGACTGGACCGGGAGGCCACCACAGCTTTGGTGGCGCGGCATGCCGGTCGCGCCGTTCCCCGAGGTGTCGTCGAGCGGCTGTTCCAAGCGACCGCGGGGAACCCCCTGGCCCTGCAAGAGCTCGCGGCCGAGGCGCCGAAACTCGGAGTCGATCTCCTGGAAGGTCCCCTGCCGGTTGAGACCAGCATCGAGCAAGCGTTCCTGCGACGAACGGACGTACTTTCCGCGAGGGCGCGCAGGCTGTTGGTAGTGGCAGCAGCGGCTGACTCCGGTGAGCTTTGGACGATCCAAGAAGCCGCGACAAGACTGTCCCTCGTCGCCACCGACTTGGAAGAAGCAGAACGTGCCGGACTTGTCGAAATAAGGCAGGCTACTGTTGAGTTCCGCCATCCGCTCTTGAGATCGGCCGTCTACCACGCCTGCCCTCTGCCCGAGCGCAGAGCTATTCACGGTGCTATAGCCGGCTCTCTAACCGAGGATCGAGATGCAGATCGTCGCGCCTGGCATCTCGCGGCGGCAGCGTTCGGCGCCGACGAGAGCGCAGCGGCCGAGCTGGAGAAAGCGGCCAGAAGAGCACGAAGCCGCAGCGCCTATGCCGCCGCCGCCAGCGCGTCCGAGCGTGCCGCCCGCCTCTCGAGCCGACATGAGTCGCGAGCCCAGCGCCTGTTCGCAGCGGCGGACGCGGCGTGGCTCTCAGGCGATGGGGAGCGAGCGCTGGTACTCCTCGAGGAGGTCCTCGAAATCGCCACCGACGAAAAGCTGCGCGCCGACGCCATGCATCTTCGCGGCCATGCCGTGATGCGAACCGGCCCGGCTATGGACGGACATGACATCCTCGTCGAGGCGGCCTCCGACGTGGGTGCCGTCGATCCCAACCGGGCGGTGATCATGCGAGCCGAGGCTGCCGATGCCTGCGTCTACGCGGGCCAACCCGAAATGATGCTCCATACCGCGCTCCAGGGGTGGAGCGCACTATCGAATCAGGCTGGTGATCGGGAGAGGGTCTTCGCGAATCTCGCGCTCGGAACAGCGCTCATCTACAACGGAAGAGGGGCCGAGGGAACTCAGCACATCAAAACCGCGATAGAAATCATCGACCACTCCGATGTGCTGGGCGAGGATCCTCATCTGTTGTCGTGGGCGGCGCTGGGCCCTTTGTGGCTTCGGGAAATCGAGTCGGGCAGGAGTCTTTTCGGCCGGGCAATCGAACAGGCTCGTGCCCAGGGAACTATCGGTGCCTTACCCTTCGCGCTATTCGTCGCCGCTCGCGACGCAGCGACAAGCGATCGGTGGGCCGTTGCCGAAGCCCAATACGACGAAGCCGCCCGCATCGCAGAAGAAACCGGACAGGTGGAGCAGCAATGCGCGTCGCTTGCCGGGCTAGCGTGCGTGGAAGCGCGCAGAGGTAAAGAAGAAGCGTGTCGCGCACACGCAGAAGAGGCGCTTTCTTTGAGCGAAAGGCTCGGACTCGCCTTCTTTCGAGTGTGGGCACTCGGTGCCCTTGCGGATCTCGAGCTCGGCCTCGGACGACCGGTGGAAGCACTGAAGCACCTCAAGGACAAAGAGGATGTGCTGTCAGAGCTACGCATCGCCGACGTCGACATCTCCCCCGCTCCTGAGCTCGTGGAGGTCTACGTGCGATCGGATCGTCACTCCGATGCCAGGGACGCGGCTGCCGTGTACGTCCGCCGGGCTGAAGAGAAGGGGCAGCCCTGGGCCCTAGCCCGCGCCGCGAGATGTCGCGGGCTGCTCGCGGAAGACGGAATGCTCGAGATCTGCTTCGTTGAGGCTCTTGATTACCATGCTTCGACGCCCGACACATTCGAAGAGGGACGCACGCGTCTCTGCTTCGGCGAGAGGCTGCGAAGAGCGAAGCGCCGGGTTTTCGCTCGAGAACTATTGCGCTCGGCACTGGCGATCTTCGACGAGCTTGGGGCCGAGCCGTGGGCGGAACGCGCTCATGCGGAACTTTTGGCGACGGGTGAAACAGCGCGGCGTCGTGACGAGAGCACGATCTATGCCCTCACGCCTCAGGAGGTCCAGGTGGCGATGGTGTTGTCTGAGGGAAAGACGACCCGTGAAGCAGCCGCGCAGCTCTTTCTCAGTCCGAAAACGATCGAGTACCATTTGCGCAACGCGTACCGGAAGCTCGGGATCAATTCGCGAGACGCCCTCTTCGAGGTCCTGAAGAACGTTCGTTGAGCCCTTCGCAGAAAGGAGATCCCTTTGTACCGCGGACACAACCGCCTCGGCAAGGCGACCTGATGGTGATCAAAGACCCGGGCGCGTGCATCACTGATAAGACCACGTGGCAGAAGCGTCACCCTAAACACATAACATGGCACCCGCGTTGAGCGCTGAAGCACACTCCTAGAGTGCGACAGCTCGTGCTCGCCGTCGTCGCGCTCGTCGGAGTGCTGCTGGTTGTGATCTGGGCCGTGCAACGCCGCCTCATCTACCTCCCATCGCCCGGTCCCGTGCCCCCGGCTCAGGACGCGCTCGAGGGGGCGCGCGAGGTGACGCTGCAAACGAGCGACGGACTGGAGCTCGGCGCATGGTTCCTCTCCGGCCGTTCCCGGGCAAACGGCATGACGGTTCTCGTGGCGAACGGCAACGCCGGCGATAGGTCGCTGCGATCGCCCCTTGCGAAGGCTCTTGGTCGCGAGGGATTCACCGTGCTCCTGTTCGATTACCGCGGCTACGGCGGAAACTCCGGCCAACCCAGCGAAGACGGGCTCGCGCGCGACGTCCGAGCGGCGTACCGGTTCCTCACCGAGGACGAGGGCATACGACCGGACCGCCTTATCTATTTCGGAGAGAGCCTCGGCGCCGCCGTCGTCACGGAACTGGCGACCGAACACCCGCCGGGCGGACTGGTGCTGAGATCACCCTTCAGCGATCTCGCCGCGGTCGGGCGGGTGCACTACCCCTTCTTGCCGATCAACCTCCTGCTCCGAGATCGCTTTCCGGTGCTCGAGCACATCAGAGA
>JALZIO010000081.1 GCA_030860245.1 Actinomycetota bacterium
ACATAGGGGTCGAGACGGCCTCCGGGATCACGAAGGATCTCCAGTCCCAGGCGCTCGAACGCAAGATGGGCGACGCCACCGAGATACGGGCACTGCTCGCCGACGAGCTGGTGTCCCTGTTCGACGAAACCCACGACAGGGGGCTGGTTTTCTCACCCGAGCCACCGACCGTGTGGTTGATCGTCGGAGTCAACGGCACGGGGAAGACCACGACGATCGGAAAGCTGACCGCAGACCTTGCGCAACGGGGCCGGAGTGTGGCCCTTGCAGCAGGAGACACTTTCAGGGCCGCCGCAGAGGAGCAGCTCGGCATCTGGGCAGAACGCTCGGGGGCGACGTTGATCAAGCATGGACCGGGCGCCGACCCCGGGGCGGTGGCCTTCGACGCCTACGCCCACGCGAAGGCGCGCGGCATCGACGTTCTGCTCGTGGACACGGCGGGGCGGTTGCATACGAAGACGCCCCTGATGGACGAGCTGGGGAAGATCAGGCGGGTGATCGAGCGTCAGGGCCAGGTACACGAGGCGCTGCTCGTGATCGACGCGACCGCAGGCCAGAACGGGCTGGTGCAGGCCAGGCAATTTGCAGACTCCGTGGGTGTGACGGGAGTCGCCCTCACCAAGCTGGACGGCACCGCCAAGGGTGGGATTGCCCTTGCGATCGAGACCACGCTGGGCATCCCGATCAAGATCATCGGCGTGGGGGAGGGCATCGAGGACCTCGAGCCGTTCGACCCCAAGACCTTCGTGGACGCACTTCTGTCATGAGGATCGTCGTCGCCGGTGGAACCGGCTTTCTCGGTCGCGCGGTTGCGGGAAGCCTGCTCGACTCCGGCCACGCGGTGACCGTGCTGACTCGGAATCCGGATCGGGTGGGCACCATCGCGCGGCTTGGCGGGGCCAACGCCGTGCGAGGTGACGTCACCGACGCTCCCTCGCTCGAGGGGACGTTGGCCGGCGCCGATGCGGTCGTCTGCGCGGTGCAGTTTCCCAACCATCCCATCGAGGTCGAGCGCCGGGGCCTAACCTACGACCGCTTCGACCGGCTCGGGACCGAGAATTTGATACGCGAGGCACAGGCGGCCGGGGTCGGCCGCTTCTTGTACCTCAGCGGGGCGGGCGCCGACCCGGCAAGCGACAGGGTTTGGTACCGGGCCAAGGGGCGCGCCGAGGTCAGCTTGCGCCGTTCGGGGCTGCGGTATGTCATCCTGCGGCCGTCGTGGGCGTACGGCCCCGGCGACCAGGCCCTCAGCAAGCTCGCGGCCATCGCCCGGCTGTCTCCGGTGTTGCCGCAGCTTGGCCTTCGCCCCCAACGGATCCAGCCCGTGCATGCCGACGATGTCGCTCTGGCCGCCCAGCGAAGCTTCGAGCGGACCGAAGACGCGTGGGACAGGACCTTCGAGATCGGCGGTCCCGACGTCATGACGATGAACGAGGTGCTTCACACCCTCCTCGACGTTATGGGGCTTCGGTGCCTCGTGGTCCCGGTCCCCACGGCTCTGGCCAAGCTGGCGACCGCTCCGCTAAAGCTGCTGCCGAGCCCCCCGATGACGCCGCAGGGGATCGAGTTCGCGGTCCAGGACGGCCTCGTCGACCTCAGCCTGGTGCGGGAGGTCCTCGACGTCCACCCGGTGACGCTGAGGGAAGGCCTGGAACGCTACATGTCCCGGGCGGCAGTGGCCGGTAGTTAACCTGGTTCCATGTTCGATTCCCTGAGCGGCCGCCTGGACGACATCTTCACCCGGCTGAGGTCCAGGGGCCGGCTGTCAGAAAAGCAAGTCGAGGAGGTTCTCCGCGAGATCCGGCTCGCGCTCCTCGAAGCCGACGTCTCCCTGAGGGTGGTAAAAGCCTTCATCGCCGACGTCAGGGAGCGAGCTGCCGGCGCGGCCATCCACAAGAGCCTGACTCCCGCCCAACAGGTGATAAAGCTGGTCCACGCTGCGCTCATCGATGTTCTGGGGCGTGAGACGGTGGGGCTCGAACCTGCTCCGCGGCCGCCTAGGGTGTTGCTGATCGCGGGGCTGCAGGGTTCCGGGAAGACGACCGCGGCGGCCAAGCTGGCCCGCCACCTCAAGGCTTCGGGGCGCCGTCCGCTACTCGCGGCATGCGATCTCAGACGCCCGGCTGCGATCCGCCAGCTGCAGCTCCTGGGCGAGCAGGCCGGTGTTCCGGTTCACACGGAGCCAGCCGGCCCCGACGCCCCTGCGGTGGGGTCGGGGGCCCTGCTCTACGCACGCGCCGAGGGATTCACCGATCTGATCGTCGACACCTCCGGGCGCATGCACGTCGACAGCGAGTTGATGGCAGAGCTGGCAGCAGTCGCCCGGTCACTATCGCCCACAGAGACGTTGCTGGTATGCGACGCGATGACGGGTCAGGACGCGGTCAATGTCGCGGAGTCCTTCGTGGCGGAGGTCGATGTCACCGGGATCGTCCTCACCAAGCTCGACGGCGACGCACGCGGCGGCGCCGCACTGTCGATGGCGTTCGTCTCGGGCCGTCCGATCAAGTTCGCAAGCGTGGGCGAGAAGCTGGGTGACCTGGAACCCTTCCACCCCGACCGGATGGCGTCGCGCATCCTCGGGATGGGTGACGTCCTGACGTTGATCGAAAAGGCCGAGCAAGCCTTCGACCAGGACGAGGCCAAGGAGATGGAGGCCAAGCTCCGCAAGGCCGAGTTCACCTTCGAGGACTTCCTGAGCCAGCTGCAGGCGCTCAAGAGCATGGGCCCCATGTCCCAGGTGCTGCAGATGATGCCGGGGATGTCAAAGCTCCCCGTCGGAGATGCCCAGATCGACGAGCAGCTTCCGAGGATCGAGGCCATCATCCGATCGATGACGCTCGAGGAACGCATGGATCCGACGGTGATGAACGGCAGCCGCAGGTCGCGCATTGCGCGCGGCTCGGGGACGACGATCCAGGACGTCAACAAGCTGGTGAAACAATTCGCCGAGGTCCGCAAGATGGTAAAGGCAATGTCGGGAGGTGGACGCGGGGGGAAGGGCAAGATCGGTCTGCCGGGCGGGATGAAGCTTCCGCCCGGGATGGGCATCTGAAAGCGCTCGGACCGGGGCGCCGCGCCGCGCATGCCACCTGCTACCCTTGAGGCTCGCGGCGGCCGCTGGTGAGCCGCCAGAGGGACAGACCTTCTGCAGGCTCTTCCAAGGAGGACCATGGTCAAGATCAGGCTCATGCGCGTCGGAAAGCGGAAGCAGCCTTCATATCGTGTAGTGGTGGCCGACTCCCGCAGCGCGCGCGACGGTCGGATCATCGAGTCGATCGGGCACTACGGCCCCCGTGAGGATCCCTCGGTGGTCTCCATCGACACCGAACGGGCCGTGTTCTGGCTGCAGCGGGGCGCTCAGCCCAGTGGCCAAGCGAAGAAGCTGCTGGCCATCTCGGGAGCCTGGTCCGCGTTCACAGGCGAGCCGGGGCCCGGTGAATCCACATCCGCGCCAGCTCCGCCGCGCCGCGCCGGAGCATCCAGGGCAACTCCGGCTGCCTCCGTGGGCCAAGAAACCAAAGAGGACGCTTCCGCCTCCGAAGAAGCCGGGGCGTCGGCAACTTGAGCAGAGCGATGCTCGACTTCGTCGTGCCTTGGCTGGTCGACAATCCCGAAGCAATCGAGATCGCAGAGGTCGAAGGCGAGAACGGCGAAGCCATCTTCGAGCTATCGGTTGACCCTCAGGATATGGGCAAGATAATCGGCAAGAACGGCCGCATCATCCGCTCACTCCGCACCCTGGCGCGCGCGACGAGTGATCGGGACGCCGCCCCTGTGTTGGTCGAGGTCATCGACTGAGCCATCCCGGCAAATTGCTGGCCGGCGCAATAGGAAAGCCGCACGGCCTGGGGGGTGAGGTCTACGTCATCCCCATCTCCGATGATCCCGGACGCTTCCAACCCGGCGCCTGCCTCGTTCACGCCGACGGGCGCGTCCTGACAGTGGAGACGAACCGCGGACACGCCCACCGGCTTCTGGTCAAATTCGAGGGGGTCGACTCTCGCGCCGACGCCGAGCGGTGCCGGGGCACGCTGTACATCGGCTCGGACGACCTTAGACAGCTGGACGAGGACGAATACTGGCCCCACGAGCTCGCCGGCTGCTCGGTGGTGGATCCGACCGGCGCGTCGGTCGGAACGGTTGTGGGGGTAGTCCCCGGCGCAGCACAGGACCTCCTGGCGATCGAAGCTCCCGGCGGGGAGCGCCTGGTTCCGATCGTCAAGAACATCGTGGTGGGGGTCGATCTCGGCGACAGGAGGGTGACCATCGACCCGCCGGAGGGATTGCTCGACCCATGAGTGGCCTTTGGGGGTAGCCGGCATGCGCATCGACGTCGTATCGATCTTCCCCGAGCTCTTCGACGCACCGCTTCGCACGAGCCTTCTGGGCAAGGCGATTGCCGCTCGGCGGCTGGAGGTCAACGTGGTCGACCTGCGCGCGCACGGCCTCGGCCCCCATCGATCGGTGGACGACGCGACCTACGGGGGTGGCGCGGGCATGGTGATGCGCCCGGAACCCATCTTCACCGCAGTCGAGGCCATCGCGGGGGCCAGCTCACACATCGTCCTGCTCTCGCCGCGAGGGGCGAGGCTGGATCAAACAGGGGTCAAGCGTTTGGCGGCGCACAGGCATCTGATACTCATCTGCGGGCGCTACGAAGGGGTCGACGAGCGCGTAGCCGAGCATCTGGCGGACGACGAGATCTCGATCGGTGACTACGTGTTGGCGGGGGGCGAGCTGGCCGCGCTGGTCGTCATCGAGGCTGTCTCACGCCTGCTTCCGGGCGTGTTGGGGAACGAGGTCTCGCTGACGGACGAATCCCACACCGGGGGACGGCTGGAGTACCCGCAGTTCACGCGCCCGGCGTCATATCGTGGCTGGAGCGTTCCCGAGGTGCTTCTCTCCGGAGACCACAGGGCCGTGGAGCGTTGGCGCCGGGATCAGGCCGAGCGCATCACCCGGGAGCGCCGTCCGGACCTACTCGACTAGGAGAATCAGCTACATGACCGAGGCAAAAAG
>JALZIO010000149.1 GCA_030860245.1 Actinomycetota bacterium
AGCCGAATCGCTTGGCCGACTTCATCGTCGCGGCGTCCAGCGCGTCGACCGAACCCAAACCTGTGATGCTGCCTTTGGCCTCGACCATGTCCGCGATCTGGCCGATGAACCAGGCATCGATGGAGGTGAGACGCGCTACCTCGGCCCCGCTCGCGCCTCCCGCCAGCGCGTGCTCGATGCGCCCCAGGCGCGCTTCTGTGGGCTGCGCCAGGGACCGTGTCCACCCGTCTGTGCCCGGCGTTTCCTCCCCGGTGACCTGCGGTTCCTGCTTCTCGAGCGAACGCGACCCCTTTTGGAGCGCCTCCGGAAAGGTTCGGCCTATCGCCATGACCTCGCCCAACGACTTCATCTGAGTGGTCAGCTCGGGCGGCGCGCCGGGAAACTTCTCGAAGCTCCACCGCGGGATCTTGACGACCACGTAATCGATCGAGGGCTCAAAAGAAGCCGGCGTCTTCATCGTGATGTCGTTGGGAATCTCGTCGAGGGTGAAGCCCACCGCCAGCTTCGCTGCAATCTTGGCGATGGGAAAGCCTGTGGCCTTCGACGCAAGTGCACTCGAACGGGACACGCGGGGGTTCATCTCGATGACCACGCGCCGGCCGGACACGGGATCGACTGCGAACTGAACATTCGAGCCGCCTGTCGCTACACCGATAGCGCGCATTACCCGAGCGCCGTCGTCGCGCATGGCCTGGTATTCGAGGTCGGTCAGGGTCAGCGCGGGGGCGACCGTGATCGAGTCGCCGGTATGCACGCCCATCGGGTCTACGTTCTCGATCGAGCACACGACCACGACGTTGTCATGCACATCGCGCATGAGCTCTAGCTCGAACTCCTTCCATCCCGCAAGGAACTCCTCGATGAGGATCTCGCCGATTCCCGAAAGCCGGATGCCGTGATCGGCCGCTCGCTTCAGCTCGGCGGCGTCGTGGACCACACCGGAGCCGCCTCCGCCGAGCACATAGGAGCCGCGTACGACAAGTGGATAGCCCAGCTCGGCACCCACATCGAGCGCCTCCTCGACGGAATGGGCGAACGAGGAGTTGGGGATGTCCAGGCCCGCGGCGGCCATCGTGTCCCGGAACCTGCGGCGGTCCTCGGCGCGCCCGATGGATTCCTCGGTGGCGCCGATGAGCTCGACCCCGTAGCCCTCCAGAACCCCTGCGGAGGCAAGCTCCATCGCAACGTTGAGCCCGGTCTGGCCACCCATGGTCGGAAGGCATGCATCGGGCCGCTCGCGTGCGATGACCGCCTCGACGTACTCGGAGGTGATGGGCTCGATGTAGGTCGCATCGGCCAGCTCGGGGTCGGTCATGATCGTCGCCGGATTCGAGTTGACGAGCACCACCCGGTAACCCTCGGCGCGCAGCACCTTGCACGCCTGGGCCCCGGAGTAATCGAACTCACAGGCCTGGCCGATGACAATCGGCCCCGACCCGATCACGAGGATGGTCTCGAGATCGGTGCGCGCCGGCATCAGCCCGCCCCGGGTCCGAGGCCGTTTGCGGCTACTTCCGGTTCGCGCCCCTCGCGGCGGCTTTGCGCCCCATACGCGCCCGCTTCTTGCGTTGACGGTCCTTCTTCCAGCGGACCAGCTTGCGGTCTCCTCGGCCCATGGTTCATCCTTTCTGCAACTCGAGCTCGGTGGGCTGGAACGCCTCGATCAGATCGCGGAACCTCGTGAAGAGATAACGCGAGTCGTGCGGTCCGGGCCCGGCTTCCGGGTGATACTGGACACTGTAGGCGAGGCCGGGTATCTCGAGACCCTCGACCGTCCCGTCGTTCAGGTTGACGTGGGTGAGGCGCGCGGGAGTGGCGTCGAGCGAGTCCGCGTCGACCGCGAAGCCGTGGTTCTGGGAGGTGATCTCGATCGGGCCACCGTCGACGCGCCGGACCGGGTGGTTGGCGCCCCGGTGGCCGAAGGGGAGCTTGAATGTCCGGGCCCCCAGGGCGAGGCCCAGGATCTGATGCCCGAGGCACACCCCGAAGATCGGGATGCGGCCCAGCAGCGCCCGCACAGTGTCGATCCCGTAGGTCACAGGCTCGGGGTCACCGGGACCGTTGGACAGGAACACCCCCTCGTAACCCCCGGCCAGGATGGCCTCGGCCGTCGTGGTTCCGGGGACGACGGTGACCTCGCATCCGGCCGCGCCGAGAAGCTCCGCCTGATTGCGCTTCATACCGAAGTCAAACGCGGCGACCTCGGGGCGTCGCCCGGGCCGGGACGCAACCGGGAAGCTCTCGGCGCGCAGGGCCGCCTCCCCCGGCCCCCCCCGGTCCGCGGGTCGGCACCGGTAGGCGTGCGGCGTGCCGGCCTCCTGCGCCAGGTCGGCGCCGACGAGGCTCCGGGACGCCCGGGCGATGTCCACGAGCTCGTCGGGGTCGGTGATCTCGATCGAGACGGCGCCTCGCATTGCGCCCTTGGTCCGCAGATGCCTAGTCAGCCGGCGCGTGTCGATCTCGGTGAGACCCGGAACACCGTGCCTCTCGAGAAACTCCTCGAGCGATTCCGTCGAACGCCACGACGACGGCCGGTCGGTGAGGCTTCTCGTGATGAAGCCCGCGGCCCACGGCCGGTGGGATTGATCGTCGGTAGCGTTGACTCCGGTATTTCCGATGTGGGGCGCAGTCATCGCCACGATCTGCCCGTGATAGGAGGGGTCGGTCAGCACCTCCTGGTAACCGGCCATCGAGGTGTTGAAGCAGACCTCGCCCGTGGCGGTGCCACGCGCGCCGAACGCCACGCCGCGCCACACGGCGCCGTCTTCGAGCGCAAGAAGCCCGGCCGGGCGCATCCCGGTCATCGCGCGACCAGTTTGGCCAGCTCATCACGGGCGGCGAGCTCGCCGCCTTTTACCGTCGGGTGGCCCCCGAACAGAGTGTGCAGAACCCGCCCCCGGAGCGGCCGGCCCGCGAATGGCGTGTTGCGCGACTTCGAGTGGAACGCCCTCGGGTCGACCTCCCACGGGGCGGCCGGGTCGAAGACGACCAGGTTGGCGGGCGCGCCGGGCTCGATCGGACCACCGTGGTCGTCGAGCCCCAACAGACGGGCAGGCCCCGTCGACAAACGGTCCAGGGCGTCCGCCAGCCCGAGGTGGCCCGGCTCGACCAATTCGGTCAGCGTGAGCCCCAGAGCCAGCTCGAGCCCCACCATGCCCGGCGGGGCGAAGGTGAACTCCTGGTCCTTCTCCTCGAGGGCGTGGGGGGCGTGATCGGTCGCGATCGCGCTCAGAGTTCCGTCCGCCAGGCCGGCGATGACGGCCCCGCGATCGGACTCGGTTCTCAGCGGGGGCTGGACCTTGGCGTTCGGGTCATAGCCCTCGAGCGCAGCGTCGGTGAGGGTGAAATGATGCGGGGTCGCCTCGGCCGTTATCCGGATCCCCTCGGCCCTGGCCCGCCGCACGAGATCGACCGTGCGGGCGCACGAGACGTGGAGGAGGTGCAGCCGGCACCCGGTTAGCCGGGCGAGGGCTATGTCCCGGGCCGCCATCAGCTCCTCGGCCTCAGATGGGATGCCCCTCAATCCGAGAACGGCCGAGCGCTCGCCCTCGTGCATCTGTCCGCCGGCCGCCAGCGACTCGTCCTCGCAGTGCTCGGCGTAGATCCCATCGAAACCCACGATGTACTCCATGGCGCGGCGCGCGAACAACGAGCTCTGCACCCCATGCCCGTCGTCGGTGAAGATCCGCACCTGGGCGGCCGAACGCGCCATCTCGCCGATGTCGGCAAGCCGGAGCCCCTGCTGGCCGCGGCTGATCGCCCCCGCCGGAATCACCTCGACGATCCCGGCGGCGCGCCCGGCGGCCCAGACCTTCTCGACTATCGCGGCGCTGTCGGCCACAGGATCGGTGTTGGGCATGGCGCAGACCGCGGTATAGCCGCCTGCGGCCGCCGCCCTCGAGGCGGATGCGATCGTCTCTTCGTCCTCGCGGCCCGGCTCCCGCAGGTGACAGTGGAGATCGACCAGCCCGGGAGCAACCACCGCGTCCTGCGCCTCGAGAACCTCGGCGCCGGATGCATCCAGGCTGCTGCCCACAGCGGACACGACACCGTCGCGCACCAGGACGTCGGCGCACCGGTCGGTTCCGGCCGCCGGATCGACGACGCGCCCGCCCCTTATCAGATACGCGCTCACGCGGCGGCCTCCTGGTTGGGCGCGCCGAGCATCAAGTAGAGAAGGCTCATCCGCACCGCCAGCCCGTTCGCAACCTGATTCAAGACTATCGAGCGAGGCGACTCGGAAACGTCTGCACCGATCTCGACACCGCGGTTCATTGGCCCCGGATGCATGACGAGGGAATGCTCCGGCATCATCTTCATCCGCCGGGCGTCCAGCCCCCACAGCGCCGCATACTCACGCAGGCTTGGGAACAGCTGCTCGCTCTGACGCTCCTGCTGCACGCGCAGCAGGTAGCAGACATCGGTGTCGGGCAGCATGGGTTCGATGTCGTAGGAGACCTTGGCCCCCCAAGAAGACACCTGCGGAGGAATCAAGGTCGGCGGGCCCGACACGGTGACCTCGGCGCCCATCGTGATCAGACCCTTGATGTTCGAGCGGGCGACGCGCGAGTGCATGATGTCACCCACGATTGCAACCTTGAGCCCGTTGAAATCCTTGAAGTGCTCGCGCATCGAAAAGAGATCCAGGAGCGCCTGGGTTGGATGTTCGTGCGCGCCGTCGCCGGCGTTGATCACACTTGCTTTTGCCCAGTTGGCCAGCTGATGCGGCGCGCCGGAGGATCCGT
>JALZIO010000173.1 GCA_030860245.1 Actinomycetota bacterium
CTGGCCTCTCGAACCTCCACCCGGCGCGCAACTAGATCGCGGGACAGGTGCATGAGGGGATAGGTGACCGCGACGATGAGGGCGATCATCCCTGCGACCATCGGAGGCGGCACCTCGACGGCGAAGAAGCGCGTGAATGGAGGCACCAGTAGGGCGGCCAGGAACAACGCAACCATCGCACCCATGAGCCGGATGCGCCAGATTCCGAGGGTGCCTGCGAGATCGGCGAACACGAGTAGACCTAGCGACAGAAGGATGATGGTGGCCGTTGTTCTGCTCTCATCTAGTGACACGTCGTCTCGCTGAAGCGCGATGTAGTAGCCGGCGAACGTGGCTATCGCTGCCAGTGCGCCGACCGGTATCGCGAAACGAAGAACCCGATCGACGAATCCACTTCGCGCGCGCTCGAGGTTCGGGACCAGGGCGAGGAAGAACGCCGGGATCCCGATCGTGAGGCTGCCGATCAGCGTCAGATGACGAGGCAGGAACGGAAACGGGAGGCTGGCCGCCGCGATGGCAAGGGCCAGGATCATCGAGTAGATGGTCTTGGTCAGGAAGAGGTTGGCTACGCGTTCGATGTTATTGATCACACGTCGTCCTTCAGCAACCGCGGCGGGAAGTGATGCGAACGAGTTGTCCAACAGCACCAATTGCGCGGCACCGCGTGATGCCGAACTGCCCGCTCCCATGGCGATCCCGATGTCGGCGTCCTTTAGCGCCAGCACGTCGTTGACGCCGTCTCCCGTCATCGCGACGACGTGGCCCCCGCCTTGCAACGCTTTGACCATGGCTCTCTTCTGGTGTGGAGCCACGCGGCCGAAGACCGCGTTCCGCTCGAGCGTTTCTCTGAGGCTGGTCGGGTCATCCTCGAGGTCGCGTGCATCTACGGCGTTGGCAGCATCCGGGACGCGAGCCCGTCCTGCGATCGCGGCGGCTGTGCGCGGATGGTCGCCGGAGATGACCTTGACGGCCACCCCTTGAGCGTCGAAGTAGGCGATCGTGTCGGCGGCGTCCGGCCGCATGCGGTCGACGAGCGTGATGATGGCGCGGGGTTCGATTGCACCCGGAAGGGTTTCATCAACGATGGGAGCGGAGCGCGCCAGTAGGAGCACTCTCCGGCCGGTCGTAGCGTGTGCCTCGACCTTTCTCCTGATCGGGGTCGATGCGGCTTCGTCGATGCTCTCCAGCAGGATCTCGGGAGCGCCGAGCACCCACGTTCCGTGCTCCCCGAAGCGCGCTGCGCTCCACTTACGAGCAGAGGAGAAAGGCACGATCTCCTCAGGACCCCACGCCGCCTCCGGCCAAGCCTCACGCACCGCCAGGAGCGTCGCGTTGGGGTTGGGATCGAGGGCCGCAAGTGAACCGAGCGCTGAGATGTCCTCTCTCGCCTCGTGTAGGTGGTCGACCTCGTCGACCGTGATCTCGCCGGACGTGAGCGTGCCGGTCTTGTCCACACAGATGATGTCGACGCGCGCCAGGGTTTCGACGGCCGCGAGCTCCTGCACCAGGGTCTTCCTCCGCGCGAGCCGTACCACTCCAACCGCGAACGCGACGCTCGTGAGGAGGACCAGACCCTCCGGGACCATAGCCACGACTCCGGCCACGGTCGCTCGTAGCGCGTTCGTCACCCGGGCGTGGGATGCCATCTGGCTGTACAGCAGCAGGGCCGCGGTGGGCAGCATCGCCCACGCCACCAACCGGATGATGCGGTTCAGCCCGGACCTGAGCTCGGAGTTGACCCTCGTTAACTTCCGGGCCTCTTCGGTCAGCCGCTGCGCGTACGCATCCCGCCCCACCCGCTCCGCCTGGATCCGAGCGTCACCGGCTACCACGAAGCTGCCCGAAAGCGTCCGATCCCCCTGGGCCTTCACTACCGGGTCGGATTCACCGGTGAGCAGAGACTCGTCGACCTCGAGACCTCGACTTTCCGCCACGATCCCATCGACCACGACTTGATCGCCAGAACCGACCTCGAGCAGGTCGTCAAGAACCACCTCTGCCAGGGGTACCTCGAGGATGACTCCATCTCTCACGACGCGCGCCTTCGGGGCGTTGATGACCGTCAGATGGTCGAGCGCTCGCTTGGCCCGGAGCTCCTGAACGATCCCCGTGAGGCTGTTGGCGATAAGGACAAGACCGAACAACGCATCCTGTAGAGGACCGACGACGAGGATGACGGCAAGCAACCCCCCTAGCAACGCGTTGAAGGGGGTGAAGATGTTGGCTCGGAGGATCTGGGGGACCGAGTGGGTGCTCGTGGCGGGAACGTCGTTGACCTGTCCCAGCCGCCGCCGCTCCGCAACCTCGGCTTGGGAGAGCCCGCGCGCTTTCGCCGGGCGGCTGTCTGCACGTGCTCCTAGGCCGGAAGCGACGCCGTCCGGCGGGGACAAGGCGAGTCGCCTAGATCCGCTCGCGCGCCAGATCAATCAACCGGCCGAGCACCCGACCACCGTCGATCCTCAACGCGTTGTGTTCGTACTCGTTCGTGATCCAGGGCCGCATGTTCGGGATAAGGCTCGCGGTTTCCTCCGAGAACTGGCGTTCCACGTACA
>JALZIO010000185.1 GCA_030860245.1 Actinomycetota bacterium
GGGGGAGGGCGGGTTGATGGGCGGGGAGTCGTTGGGGCTGCTTAGCGCCGGATCGTTCGGCTGAGCGGCTTCGGAGGCGACAATTTGTTCGGGCCTCTTGCGATGCGCCGGCTCGGTTGGCTTCGCAGGCGCCGGTTGATCGCTCATTCCGGGCATCTTACGGGAGGCTACCCTGGCCCTGAGAGCCGAAGCACCCGTCCCGCCCATTGTGGTTGGATGGAGCCACACGTCCGACGGTCTCTAAGGAGGTCCGATGCTCGAGGTTCGAACAGAGGAGCGGTCCGAGATCGAGGAGATCGCCCGCCGTATTCGAAGAGACATAGTCACCTCCACAACGACGGCCGGTTCGGGTCACCCGTCGACCTCGCTTTCGATGGTCGAGGTGGTCACCCGGATCTACTTCGGCGGCGTGTTGCGCTACGACCCCGCCGATCCGCACAACCCCGACCGAGACCGATTCATCCTGTCGAAGGGGCACGGCGCGCCGGGCCTGTACGCAGTGCTCGCCGAGGCCGGGTACTTTCCGGTCGACGATCTCAAAACCCTTCGCAAGCTCGGGTCACCGCTGGAGGGACACCCCAACATGGCTCGCCTTCCTGGTGTCGAAGCGTCAACCGGCTCGCTCGGGCAGGGCTTGTCGATCGGGGTCGGCCACGCCCTTGCTGCGCGCCTCGACGGCCGCGACCTGCACGTCTATGTGATGTCCGGAGACGGCGAGCTCGAAGAGGGTCAGGTATGGGAGGCCGTCATGTACGCCGGCAATCAGGGACTCGACAACCTTACGTTCATAGTCGACCACAACAAATATCAGCAGACCGCCGCCGTCGAGGACGTCCTGCCACTGGACCCACTCGACGCCAAGTTCAAGGGTTTCCAATGGGAAGCAACCACCATCGACGGCCACTCGATCGACGAGGTCGCCAAAGCCTTTGCCTGGGCCCGCGGTGTGACCGGCGCGCCGCAGGTAATCGTCGCCAACACGGTTAAAGGCAAAGGAGTGTCCCTGATGGAGGAGACTCCTCAGAGCTGGCACGGCAAGGCGCTCCCACCGGAAGAAGAAGAGAAGGCACTCCAGGAGATAGGAGCGTAACGATGAGCCTGGGCTTGTCCCGAATCGACCTCCCCGACGGCGCCCCTCCGCGCGAAGCTTTCGGAGAAGCACTCGCCGAGGCAGGCAGTGACGAGCGCATCGTCGCCGTCGACGGAGACGTGAACAACTCGACCTTCACGAGCAAGTTCGCGGAGAAGTACCCGGACCGCTTCTTCAACGTGGGCATCGCCGAATCGAATTTGATCGGGATTGCTTCGGGGTTCGCCGCAAGCGGCAAGCTTCCGGTAGCTGCATCGTTCTCGATCTTTCTGTTGGGCAATGCATTCGATCAAATCCGCATGTCGGTGGCGTTCCCGAACCAAAACGTGAAGCTGGTAGGTACGCACGCTGGAATTTCGATCGGCGAGGACGGCCCGTCGCAGATGGCCGTGGAAGATGTTGCGCTTGCTTGCGCTCTCCCTGGGTTCACCGTGATCGTCCCCGCCGATGCTGCAAGTGCGTCGGCCGCAACGAGAGCCATGCTCGAGCGCGAGGGCCCAAGCTTCCTTCGTCTGGGACGCTCCAAGGTCCCGGTCGTCTACGAAGACGGCGCCGACTTTCAACTCGGCAAAGCGAACCGGCTGAGAGACGGCGACGACATAACCATCGTCGCGAACGGAATCATGGTGGCGATGGCACTCGACGCCGCCGAGGGTCTGGCCGCCGAGGGAGTCGAGGCGCGCGTGTTGGACATGCATACCGTCAAACCCATCGACGCCGCGGCAATCGAGCAGGCGGCCAACGAGACGCGCGGGATCGTAGTGGCTGAGGAACACCTGGCGTGGGGAGGATTGGGTGCCACCGTGTCGATGGTGGTGGCGGAACGCCGCCCCACCAAGATGGCCTTCGTGAACATCGGCGACACCTACGCCACCTCTGGAAAAGCCGAGGAGGTACTCGCTCAGTACGGGCTGACGCCGGACGCCATCATCGACGCAAGCCACCGGGTGCTAAAGGACTGATTTTTCGGCGCCGGGCGGCCGTGGCGGCCCCAGTTCGTGGCTTCAATGCATCATGGGACCCGGAAAGCGGGTTCAGTGATGCAACGGAGCCTCACACCAGTCCCTCTCGAATTAGAGCAGCGACCCGATCTCCACGGGTCAGCACGTCTTCCCAGCTGAAGCGCAGCTCCCGCCACCCGAGGCGTTGCAGCTCGTTGCCGCGTTCCAGGTCGCGTTGCCATGCCCGGCGCCCAGAGTGCCAGCGGTATCCGAAGGCTTCGATCGCAAGCCGGTGACTGGGGTAGGCGAAATCCACCCGCCTTACGAACCTGCCGGCATCCCGGATCACATACTGAATCTCGGGGTGGGACAGTCCGGCACGCCGAAGGAGGCGGAGCATTCTCGCCTCGAGCTCACTTTCGAGCCGGACCGTGGACGGGTCCCGCTCATCGAGCAAAACGCGAAGTCTGGCGGTGCCGGGACGCCCCCTCCCGCCGAGCTCGCCCAGCCGGCGACTCAAACGATCGAGGGTGGCGCGCCGGGTTCTGAGGGCGTCATCCAGCGCCACCTCGAGCTCTGCGGCACCCACCACGGCGGCCAGGTCGATCACCGTGCGCGTGACGGTCGTGATTGGGAACGCGCCGAGACGGCACACGTCACACGGTGGTAGCCGGGCGGTGTGAACGATGACCTCCGAGCAACGAGGGGGGTTCCGGTGACCGCCCGCCGAGATCTCGACCACCTCTTCGGAGATGCCCTCGAGCCCCCAGGACCTCGCCGCGGCGCGATGCGACACCGCCGCTCCCGGCCCTGCTGACAGGCAGGCCGCCATCAGAGACTGCTGCCACGTACGTCCGAATCCCGGCACCCTGTACACGCCCTCGTGGACCCCCTGAAGCTTTCCGCACGCGAGCCGGCGCGCGATGCCGCTGGAAGAGGCGCCGCATGCGAGCATCTGTTGCCGGCTCAGGACACCAAACTGTGCTCCAGCCAGCACTGCGCACGCGACGTCAAGAGATTGGCCGCCGCGTCCGGTTCCCACGATGCAAATGAAGTACAAGAGTCACTCATGCGAAACTGTGGCCTGCACCTCACCCCAGACAACCGAGGTTAGTTGCATTGTGGAGCCCGGTAACCGGGCTCGGGAGTGCAATGAAGCTGAGATGACGTAGGATTCCCGGCGCGCCGGGGCAAACAGCTAGTCTCCGGTGGTGCCGTCGATCAGCTCTCGGATGATGTCGGCGTGCCCGTTGTGCCGGGCGGTCTCCTCGATCATGTGTGTGACCACCCAGCGGAGGCCGAGCTCGCCGACCTCCGAGTGTTGCACGGTGGCGTCGAGCGACTCTGCACCCTCGACCACGGCGCGACCATGCTCGCACGCTTCCAGATAACCCGCGACGACCGACTCGGTGGTGTCCGCCGGCTCGATATCGAAGTCCGCCTCGGAGCCGTCGGCGCGCACGAACAGGTAATCGGCCTCGGTTTGCGCAAAGTCAACCCCGAACCAGCCGTGCTCCACTGCCGTGAGGTGCTTAACGAGCCCCAATAGACACAGGCCGGAGGGCACCATGGGCCGACGCAGTTGCTCGTCGTCGAGCCCTTCCAGCTTGGTAAGAAGGGTCGCCCGGTGATAGTCCAGCCACCCCACGAGAGCTTCCCTCTCGCCAACTACCTTTGGGGGCCGTGATCGTGGGAGCGGGTTTGCGAGCGTCATTTTTCATCTCCTTCTAGAAGGTCCTGTCGGAGTCGAGCAGGATGGTCACGGGACCGTCGTTGATCGACTCAACCTGCATGTCCGCTCCGAACTCACCGGTCGCGGTAGTGACTCCCATGGATTCGAGGCTGCCCGCAACGTCCTTGTACAAGCGCTCCGCGTTGGGACCCGCCGCAGCATGCACGAATGATGGGCGTCTTCCCTTGCGCGCATCACCATAGAGAGTGAACTGGGAGACCACCAGGGCCTCGCCTCCGATGTCGAGAAGTGAGCGATTCATCTTGCCGGCCCCGTCTGAGAAGATGCGCAAGTTGGCTACCTTATCGGCAAGCCATCGCACCTCGTCGTCACCGTCACGAGGCGAGACACCGACCAACACGAGCACGCCCCTTCCCACAGAGCCTACCGAGCGCTCCTCGATCACGACTCGCGCTCGCCCGACGCGCTGGACTACCGCCCTCATCGCACCAGGGGCAGCACGCTCTGGAGTATGTCACCGGCCAGCGGAGCCGCGACCTCACCCCCCACACCCCCGAGCTCGGATACAACCGCGACCGCCACCTTCGGCGCGCGGGCGGGCGCGAAACAGACGAACCAGGCGTGGTTCATGCGCACGCCGTCGATGTCGACCTCCGCGGTTCCGGTCTTTCCGGCAACCTGCACGCCGGGTATCTGCGCGCCTACCCCGGTGCCCCCTTCGACGACCCTCGTCATGAGTTCTGTCATAGTGCGCGCAGTGCGACGAGACACCACGCGCTTTCCTTCGGGCGAGTCACGCGACGCTATGTGGGGCTCCATCCTCACCCCGTTGTTGGCCACGGTTGCTGCAACGGTCGCCATCTCGAGCGGGGTGGCGAGCACCTGGGCCTGTCCGATGGAACCCCACATCAGGCTGTAGAGATCCTCGGGATAAGGGAACGACGATGTTGCCCCAGCCACGGTCGGTGGCGGGGGTCGATTGAAACCGAAACGGCGCGCATAGCCGGTAAGAGGTTTCGGGCCAAGCTCTTCGGCCACTTGCGCAAAGGCAGTGTTGACGCTGAACTGCACCGCTTTGGAAAAGGGAATCGTGCCGAAGACCCCCGACTCGAAGTTGCGTACGCCCTTGTATTCGCCCGGGCCGGTCACTTTGGTTCGGGGTGTCACCACATTGGTGTCGAGAGCGGCCGAGGCAGTGACCACCTTCATCGCCGAGCCCGGAGGGTACAAACCGGACAACGCCCGGTTGAAAGGCTCGGCGCCCGAAGCGCCCACATAGTCGTTCGGGTCGATGGGCGAGGAGGAAACCACCGCAAGAAGATCCCCCGTCGACGGCTCGACGACCACCGCCCCACCGGTCGTTCCGCCGTAGGCCTTCTCCGCGGCGCGCTGCACCTTTACGTCGAGAGTCGTCTTCACCGGGCGTCCCGGCGCGCCGGCCACTTTCCCGAGCACCTCCAACCGGCGATCCTTCGCGTCGGTCACGACGAGAACCGAAGAAGGGGTTCCCCGGAGGCGGGACTCGAAGACGCCCTCGAGGCCGGAGGCGCCGGTGAGACCGCCCGCCCGCCGGACTGCGTCACCCGAGTCCATCGCAGGAGCCGGTGCCAGGTGGCCGATCGTGGCCCCCGCCAGCGCTCCGAAGGGGTACCGGCGACCCTCCCCCCCACCCGTCGCCAGGCGGCGCCCGGTGCGGTCGAGGATCGGGGCTCGCTTGGGCAGGCGATAACGGGTCGACCAAGCCGACGCGCCGGGGGTACCGGGCCACATCAGGGCCTTTTCCCAGCGCACCTCCCACCCGTCGCGCTCCTGCCGATAGGTCATCTCCAGACTTCCCTCCAACCGGACCGGAGCATCTACGGCGGCGGTCGCATAGCTGATCGCATAAGGAGCGGATGTCGTCACGGGAGCGGACCCAGCTGCCTCTTCGGGATCCGGTTGAGCGACGCTTCCGGTCAGCTCGACATCCCAGGCGGACACATCACCGCCATCGCGCGCCTTGTCCAGAAAATGGCGCAGGCCTGCGGGCGTCCAGCGCTTTCGGGCTGTGGCGTCAAATGACCGGCGCATCGTGCGCACGTCGCCCTCCGTCCACGCCGACACGAACCCCTCTGCGGCCTCCGAAGAGCTGGCCAGAGGCTCCGCCGGAGGAGTGCATGCGACAACACACACGAGGGCCAGGGCCGATAAAACGCTGCTCCTATGTCTTGGGAGTGGCCCGGCCGATGGGAAGACGAAGGGCATTCAGCCTCGGGCCGACTGCGGCACTAGACGGTAGACGTCGAACACCGAATCCACACGGCGGACGCTTTCGATGACATGGTCGAGGTGGCTTGGGTCCGCCAACTCGAAAGTGAAGGTCAGCGTCGCGATCCCATCGCGGCCGGTGCGCGTAGACGATGACACGATTAGGACCCCCTGATCGGACATTGCGGTAGTAATATCGCGAAGGAGCTTGGTGCGATCGAGCGCCTCGATTTGTATTGCAACGTTGAATGTCCCCTGCTGACGCGTATCCCACCAGACCTCGGCCATTCGTCCTTCGTCGGAGCTCTTGAGCGACTTGACGTTGGGGCAATCCTGGCGGTGGACGGACACGCCCCGCCCTTTGGTCAGCCACCCCACGATTGGATCCCCCGGCACGGGCGTACAGCACCGGGCCAGCCGTACCAAAAGGTCGTCGACACCTTCGACCACGACGCCCTTGCCGCGCGGGCGCTCGCGGCCGCGTCGCGGCGTCTCATCGAGATCTGGCTCTTTGTCCTCGGGCTCGAAGGCCCTGAGGACCCGGGTCGTAACCGACTGAGGGGATAGATGCCCTTCGCCTATGGCGACGTGCATTGCGTCGAGATCCGTATAGCTCAGGTCCTCCGATACCTGCTTGAGCACGGTGGTCTTGCTGATCTTGGTGATGGGCAGCCCCTGCTTGCGCATCGCCTGCGTTAGCGCCTCCCGGCCTTGTGCAAGGGCATCCTCCCGCCGCTCGCGGGTGAACCACTGCCTTACCTTGTTTCGTGCCCTCGGAGTCTTGACGATGTGAAGCCAATCTCGCGACGGACCCGATGGCCCCTTCGAAGTGATGATTTCGACCGTGTCTCCAGAGACAAGCTCGTGGTTCAGCGGCACCAGGCGCCCGTTGACACGAGCTCCGATGGTCCTGTGTCCGACTTCGGTGTGAATGG
Source organism: Actinomycetota bacterium (assembly GCA_030860245.1). GTDB lineage: Bacteria > Actinomycetota > CADDZG01 > CADDZG01 > WHSQ01 > JACDDL01. The sequence goes on from JALZIO010000185.1 coordinate 6,907, forward strand.
AGTATGCGAAGTCGATCGTGGTCGCCCCACGGGGCAGCTCCTGAACGTCTCCTTTGGGAGTAAAGACGAATACCTCATCGGAGTAGAGGTCGATTTTGAGCGACTCCATGAATTCGCGCGGATCGGCAGAATCACGCTGCCAGTCCATCATGCGCTGGAGCCAGGCGATCTCCTGCTCGGACACCTTTCCACGCCGCTGCTCTTTGTACAGCCAGTGGGCCGCGATGCCCAGCTCGGCGGCCTGGTGCATTGTCTGCGTCCTGATCTGGATCTCCATCGCCCGGCCCTCCGGGCCGATCACCGTTGTGTGCAGAGATTGATACATGTTGAACTTTGGCATCGCAATGTAATCCTTGAAGCGGCCCGGCACCGGGGTAAAAAGGGTGTGCAAAGCACCCAGGGCCCCATAACAATCCCGCACGCTCTCGACCACCACGCGAATTCCAACGAGGTCGAATATCTCGTTGAACTGCTTACCTCGAATCACTATCTTTTCGTAGATCGAATAGAGGTTCTTCGGGCGGCCCAGAACGTCCGCCTTGATCTTGACCTCACGCAACTTGGCGCCGATCTCTTCAGACACCTCATCGAGCATTCGCTCGCGCTGCGGCTGACGCTGCTGAACCAGCGTCAGTATCTCCTCGTACCGTTTGGGGTGAAGGGTCTTGAATGCAAGATCCTCGAGTTCCCACTTCGCCGCGTACATACCCAGGCGATGCGCAAGGGGAGCATAGATCTCCAGCGTTTCCGTGGCGATCAGCTCGCGCTTCTCAGGTGCAAGCGGGTCGAGCGTGCGCATGTTGTGCAGCCGATCGGCGATCTTGATGAGCAATACCCGCACGTCACGGGCCGTCGCGACGATCATCTTGCGGAGGCTTTCGGCGCGCCCTTGCTCTTTGGTCCGCAAGTGCATCTTGTCCAGCTTCGTCACTCCGTCGATGAGAGCGGCCACGTCATAGCCGAGCTCGGCCTCGACCGCCGAGAGGCTCAACGAGGTGTCTTCGACGGCATCGTGGAGCAGGGCGGCCGTAAGGGTCGTGATGTCGAGGCCCAGCCCCGCCAGAATCATTGTCACCGCCACCGGGTGGGTGATGAAGGGATCGCCCGATTTCCTGACCTGGCCGGCATGTGCGGCATCGGCCATCGCAAAGGCCCGCTCGATTGATCGAGTGTCGGCCCTGGGCCTCGTCTTCTTGACCTCTCGGAGCAGTCCGCCCAGTAACGGGTTGCCCGGGCGCGCCCGCGCCCTGCTCAACACTCCCTTGACCCTCCGGGGGCCGGTGGGGGACGAGGGACCCTGAAGACCGTCATCGGGTTGCTGGATCACACCCATAGTCCATTGTAGGAGCTAGTTCTTCGTCCCGCAGCAGCGGCCCACGGGTGCACCGGTGATTCACGCGACGTAACATTACTTGGGGCGGCGCCTCAACCGCCGGACTCAGTAGCTGATCAGACTGAAGAACTCGTATCCCGTGAGCTTGGAGCGTCCCCCCAGGAACGCCAACTCCATGATCGTCGCTATCCCGGCGACCTGACCCCCACACTGCTCGGTGAGCAAGGCGGTCGCCCGCGCCGTTCCTCCGGTCGCCAGTACGTCGTCGACGACCAGGATCCGCTCCCCCGGCTCAATGGCATCGCGATGGATCTCGAGCCTGTCGGTCCCGTACTCGAGCTCGTACTCCTGCGAGGCAATCTCCCACGGAAGCTTACCGGCCTTTCGCACGGGGATCAGGCCCGCAGTGAAGCGGTATGCCAGCGGAGCGGCGACCATGAAGCCGCGCGCCTCGATGCCGAGGACCTTGTCAATTGCGTCCCGGTCGAAGTGGTGGGCGATGGCGTCGATTGTGTAGGTGAACGCCTTCTTGTCGGCGAGAAGTGGTGTGATGTCCTTAAAGACAATCCCTTCTTTCGGGAAATCAGGGATGTCTCTGATCGTTTCCTTGAGCCAGTCGTGATCCGGGTCAAATGGCATGTGGTCTCCTTTTCACCGGCGCTTCCGCCGCTTCGCCTTCTTGGAGCCGGCCTGTGGCCTCGAGGGGGAGCGGGAGGCCGATGGCGTGGGACTCGGGGAGGCGGCCGCCATTTCGGGGGCAGGTCTGGCCCTCGCCGCTACTGTCCCGGGGTCCGCACCTACAGGCGCAGACCGGGCCCGTTGTGCTTCCCGCAGCACCTTGGCCCGAACGTTGCGGTACTTGGGCTCGCGTTCCTTCCACAACGAAAGCACCGGAGTGGCTACGAAGACGGACGAGTAAGCGCCGATCACGAGCCCGACGAACAGCGCCAGGGAAAGGTCCTTGAGCGTCTCGGCGCCGAGTAGCCCTGCACCCACGAACAACAAAGCCGCGACAGGAAGCAGGGTTGAAAGTGAAGTGTTCAGAGAGCGCATGAACACTTGGTTCAGCGCCAGGTTCGCCGCGCCCTGGTAGGTCATGCGGCCGGTGGTCGCAAGTGCGGTGGTGTCTTCTTCGACTTTGTCGAACACTACGACAGTGTCGTACAGCGAATAACCGAGAATGGTGAGGATCGCGATCACAGTCGAGGGAGTGACCTCGAAGCCGACGAGCGAGTAGATACCCGCGGTAATAAGCAGGTCGTGGATAAGCGCAACGAGGGCCGCGACGGCCATCTTCCATTCGAATCGCCAAGAGATGAACACAAGGATCACCAGCATGAAGATGACCAAGGCCCTGACCGCCTTCGACGTGATCTCGTCGCCCCATTCGCTCCCGATCCGCTGGTTGTTGGTGTCCGCCACCGAGGCCCCTGTGACGTCGCGCACGGCGCTCACGACCAGCGCCTGCTCCTCGGGATCTGCTACCTCCTCGGTTTGCACATTGACCGACCTGTCGGCCCCGCTTCTGAACACCTGTATCTGTGCGTCAGAGGCGCCCAGAGGCCCGAGTTCGTCGGCTACCAAGGACACAACCTCCGCGTCGCTCACGGACTCCAACTCGGGGTTCGACACCGGCGCCTGGATCGACACCCCGCCGACAAATTCGATCCCATAATTGAGCCCCCGTGTGACCAGCAATCCCAGACAGGTGAGCACAACGATGCCCGACAGCGTGAACCACAACTTTCTGCGGCCGAGAAAATCGATGTTCGTCTCGCCTCTGTAGATGCGGCGCAGGCTACCGGTCATGAGCCCACTCCCAGGGCTTGCCGCATGCCGAACCAGCGGCTTCCGGAAAAGCGCTTCGATTGGGCCAGCAAACCGACTGCAGAGCGCGTGTAGAAGTAGGCGATGAGCACATCGGCCAGGGTTGCAAGTCCCAGCGTGAGCGCAAAGCCGCGCACGGGGCCGACGGCGAGGAAGAACAGGATCACGGCCGCCGCGCCGGTGACGAAGTCGGCCACCAGGATGGTGCTGAAAGCACGCACCATGCCGCGGTCCACCGCCGCTCTCAAGCTTCTGCCAGAATGCACTTCGTCCTTGAGGCGCTCGAAGGCGACTATGTAGGAGTCGGCCGTTACGCCCACGGACACGATGATGCCCGCGACTCCGGCGAGGCTGAGCGAAAGCCCTGCGGCGGCCCCGAGAAGCGACATGATCGAGTAGAGAATGGCCGTGAAGATCGCCAGCCCCCCGACCACAACCAGCCCGAGGGAACGGTAGTAGACCAGCATGTAGACGATAACCAACCCGAGGCCGAGGAGGCCGGCGTTCACGCCGGCGACCAATGAGTCCCTTCCCAGAGTCGGCGACACTTTTTGAACCTCCGACTCGACGAGCGTGATGGGAAGCGCGCCGGTCTTGAGGACGAGCGCCAGGTCCCGTGCCTCATCCTGGTCACCCACGGTGATGCTGGTGTTCCCCTGGTTGATACCTTCGCCGCACACGACGCCGGTCGACCCCGCCTCTCCCGGGGTTTGCATCCCGGCGGCCGACTCGACCGCGCCATCCAACACGATGGCAACCTGAGACTTGATCGTCTCTCCCTTGTCTCGCAGGCATGCGAGCTTGCTCGTGAACTCGCCCCACGTCTTGCTGCCCTCATCGTTCATATCGATGGAAACGGACCAGGTCGGGTTCTGCGCGTCGGGAGGCACGGCTTCTGCCCTGGCAACGATGTCTCCCGTCAGCACTGCCGGCATCAGACGGTAGAGCGTGCCTTGCTCGCCGGCCTGGGCGGAGCGGTACACAACTTCTTCGTCGTTCGCTTCGGAGCCGGTTGCCCTCGTTACAGGAGGCCTCCTCTTTGCCCCCGGCGAGATCAGCTCCTCAACCTGGCGGAAGGTCAGCTGTGCGGTCGATCCAATCAGCTCGCGCGCCCGTTCGTCGTTTTCGACACCGGGCAGCTGCACCAGGATGTTGCGATCGCCCTGCTGACTCACCTCGGGCTCGGCAACGCCGAGTGCGTCGATGCGCCGGCGGATGATATCGACGGTCCTTTCGAGCACATCAGGGCGCGCCGGGCCCTGAGCCGTGAGGATCACACCGGTGC
>JALZIO010000204.1 GCA_030860245.1 Actinomycetota bacterium
TGGGGTAAAGAGAGCGATTTCGAGCATCATGTTCACCTACGCGCGCGGAAGAGGGCCTGGTCTGCGACGAAGTCGACACCCCCGTGGCTCCAGGGGTTGCAGCGCAGGACGCGCCAGGCGGCAAGGACCAGTCCCCTCAGTATGCCGTACTGCCTAATCGCCGTTACCGCGTACTGAGAGCAGCTCGGATGGTACTTGCACCGCTGGGGCAGGGCAGGGGATATCACGCGCTGGTAGAAGCGGACCGGGGCGACGGCGATCGACCGTAGTAAGAACCTCGCGTGCGGTGCTCGCCGGAACGTCCCCCGACGCCACGGCTGCGCTCGCACCCCGACGCCACGGCTGCGCTCGCACCCCAACGCCGAGGCCACCTTTCCGCCGCTGATCATGGACCTTTCCTGTCGGCGAGGCCCGCCCCGCGGAGGACCTCCTGGAGGGCCTCGGTCATGCCGGCCTCCCCCCGCTCCGCCACGAGATCGAGTACGGCGGGGCGGGCCACGATCACGAAGTCATGGCTGTCCGGGAGATCCCCGGCGGCCGACCAGAAGGACTCCCTCAGCAGGCGCTTCACCCGGTTGCGGTCCACCGCGCCGCCCACCTTCCGGCCCACCGAGACACCCAGACGGGGACCGTCGCCGGCGGGGGACCTCGGAAAGGAGTACAGGACGAGGTAGCGGCTGGCGTGGGACCGGCCCTCGCGATATACCCGATCGAACTCGCCACTGCGCGAGAGCCGGCGGCGCTTGCGACGCGCACCCGAGCGACCCTCGCCATCCGGCGCCATGGCTAAGGGGTGAGGCGGTGCCGGCCCTTGGTGCGGCGGCGGCGCAGGATGTGGCGCCCAGAGCGGGTGCTCATGCGCTTCCGGAACCCGTGAGTCCGGGCGCGCTTGCGCTTCTTGGGCTGGTAGGTGCGTTTCATGGGGGAGCCTCTCGAACGACCGCCGGAGTATAGGGACCGGCCCCCTTCTTCAGCTCACGAAAAGAAGCTACGGCTTGGCCCTGACACTGGGGGCCGGTGAGTTCGGATCTTTTCTCGCGATTTGCGCCGACGGTCGCGCCCCCTCCCCACCGGTCGTCTCACATCGCTCCAGACGCCTGTAAGCTCGCCCGTTCCGAGGCAGTCGGGCCTACCCGGCCCGGCTCCTCTCTCGTCCATCTCGTCAGCTCAACCGGCCTTGGGGGTCGCGACTGCCCGTGCGCAAACAGCCTGATGCAATCTGGGACCAAGTCCGCGAAGAGCTTCGCCAAGACGTGCCCGACTTCAAGTTTCACATCTGGCTCGAGCCGCTCGCGCTCGCTGGAGTGGAGGGCCGAACCCTCTACGTGAGGGCGCCGGACCACATCCGCACCTGGGTCCGTGACCGCTACCTGTCCCTTCTGTCGGCCGCGGCCGCGCGGTGCTACCGCTCCGACGCGCTCGTAGAAGTGGTCGATGGGGCATGGACGCAAGATCAGAGCCAGCCTGACTCGCAGTTCGGGTCCCCGCCGGGCCCAAACGAGCTCCGCCTGATGCCCAAGTACACCTTCGAGCAGTTCGTCATCGGACGGAGCAACAGATTCGCCCACGCCGCGGCCCTCGCAGTCGCGGAGATGCCCGGCCAAGCGTACAATCCACTCTTCATCCACGGCCCTCCTGGCCTCGGGAAGACGCACCTCCTCCACGCCATCGGCAACTACGTGACGAGGTTCGGCTCCGGGCTCACCGTCAGGTACACGACCGTCGAAGGTTTCACGACGGAGTTCGTCCAGGCCGTGCGGGCCAAAGACACCGAGGAGTTCAAGCGCAGCTTCCGGGGCGTCGACGTCCTGCTTCTCGACGACGTCCAGTTCCTGGCTGACAAGACGCGCACCGAGGAGGAGCTCTTTCACACCTTCAATGTCCTCCACGAATCAGGTCGCCAACTGGTGATGACCTCCGACCGTAGTCCTGAAGACCTCGGCGGAATCGAAGCGCGACTCGGGGAGCGTTTCTCGTCCGGTTTGGTCGTCGGCCTCGATCCGCCCGACCTCCCTGTCCGCCGCGCCATCCTCGAGAAGCGTGCATGCCTCGACTCCGTGGCAGCCGGCCCAGAGCTCCT
>JALZIO010000090.1 GCA_030860245.1 Actinomycetota bacterium
CTTCACGAGCAGAACATCGTGCTGGGTCTCGCCAACAGGGTTGTCCGGCCATGGGCTCGCGCAGTTGCGGTGTCTTGGGCGGAAACGATGCGACAGGCGGGGCGGCGCGCCGTGTTGACCGGCAACCCCGTCGCGGGTGAGCTTATGAGCTTCGATGCGCCGGCCGTGCGTGCGCGGGCGATCGGGCGATGGAACCTGGACCCGGTCCGGCAGACCTTGCTCGTTTTCGGCGGGAGCCAGGGTGCTCGGCGCGTCAACGATGCCGCCACAGGACTTGCTCGGTTGTGGAACGGGGCAACCGACCGCCAGGTTGTGCACGTTGCAGGAAGCTTGGCGTACGGAGCCGTGAAGGAGGAGGTGGAGCAGCACTTGAACCCGAACGGGGGGCTCATCTACCGGGTAGTCGATTACCTCGACGGCATGGTCGAGGCCTACGCGGTTGCCGATCTAGCCTTGTGCCGCGGGGGGGCGAGCACCGTAGCCGAGCTGACTGCGGTCGGCTTGCCCGCCATTATCGTTCCCTATCCACACCATCGGGACCGTCAACAGGAGCGGCACGCGCGCGTGCTCAGGGACGCCGGCGCCGCAGTCCTGCTGCCGGACGCCGAGACCACGACCGATCACGTCGCACTCGAGGTCGAAAGGCTGTTGACCGATCGGACCGCACTCGTATCGATGGGTGTCGAGTCGGCGCACCTCGGGCACCCCGACGCGGCCGGGCGGTTGGCGCGTCTGGTTGCGGACAGCACGCCGTGAAGCTCCTCGAAGCTGGCCGGGTGCATTTCGTCGGCATAGGTGGAGTGGGGATGTCGGCTCTCGCCAAGGTGCTGATGGAACGAGGCGTGCTTGTGACCGGTTCCGATCTGAAGCGTTCGCGTGCCGCCACTATGCTCGAGGCGATGGGCGCGAACATCTTCTTTGGTCACGCTTCGGGCAATGTCGACGGGGCGGACGCGGTGATCGTGTCCTCTGCAATACCAATGCGTAATCCGGAGCGGGCCAGAGCCGGTGAGCTTGGGGTAATCGTCATTACGCGTGGGGAAGCGCTCGCCGCGCTGCTCGAGGAGCATCCCTCACTGGTTGTCGCGGGGACACACGGAAAGACCACCACAACTTCGATGGCGATCTCGATACTGCACGCGGCGGGATTGGACCCCACCTACCTCGTGGGAGGGGCCCTCAACGACGCAGGATCGAATGCAAAATCGGGGAGCGATGATCTCGTCGTCGCCGAATCTGACGAGAGCGACGGTTCTTTTCTGTTGCTGTCGCCGACGGTGGCGGTGGTCACCAACGTCGAGGCCGATCACCTCGACCACTGGGCTTCGCTGGAGGCCATCGAGGCTGCTTTCAAGACCTTCATCACGCGCGAATCCAGGGATGGCGCGGTCGTCCTGCCTGAGCCGTACCTCGAGCTGCGCGCTGCTGCGGCCGCCGCCGGCCGGAGGGCGGTCACTTTTGGTGAGGGCGGCGATGTATATGCCGAGAACGTCTCCGTGCCGGATCCGTGGGGGACGAGGTTCAGCCTGTGTACGGCGTCAGGAATGGCGGAGACGGCTCTGTGCGTGCCGGGTATGCACAACGTTGCGAACGCACTGGCTGCGGCAGCGGCATGCATGGAGATGGGGGTATCGCTGGAGGCTGCGGCGCACGGCCTGTCGCGCTATCGCGGTGTGGAACGTCGTTTCCAACTGCGCGGCCGGGCGCGCGGCGTTACCGTTGTCGATGAGTATGCACATCACCCGACGGAAGTCAGAGCGAGTATGGCAGCCGCGCGCCTGGGCGGGTGGCGACGTCTCGTAGCGGTTTTTCAACCACACCTCTACTCGCGTACCGCCGCCTTTGCGCGTGACTTCGGCGCGGCTTTCGAAGACGCGGACGCCATCGTGATCACCGACGTGTACGGCGCGCGCGAGCAGCCGGTCCCCGGGGTCAGCGGCAAGCTCGTGGCGGACGCGGCTTGTGGATACTATCCGGGGAGGCCCGTCGCCTATCTGCCCCACCGTGATGAGCTGCTGAGGTATCTGACGGGCTTTCTCCGCGAGGGAGATCTGCTGTTGACTCTGGGTGCGGGCGACATAACCCTGGTGGGTGAGGTCATGCTGGACCAGCTGAGGGGGGCGCGGAGGGGTAGCCGGGCTCGGCCGGGGTCCCCCCGGAAGAGTCGGGTTGCAGAGTGACCCGGCCCCCGGTCACGAAGTCGGCGGCGAGGGCACCGGGACGAGCCGCTCGGCGGCAAGCGGCGCACAGCGCAGAGGCCGCATGAATCGGGACGCTGCCCTGGATGGTGTCGCCGAGTCTCTCAGAGACTCGATGACCGGACGTGTGGGACGCAGGTGGCCCCTGGCGCCTCTCACGACCTATCGTCTGGGCGGTCCTGCGGCGCTCTACGTGGAGCCTGCCGGCGCCCGCGACCTCGAGCTGCTCGGAGCCGCGCTGCGCGCCGCGGGGCTCGAAGCCGGTGCGGTTCCGGTGCTGCCGCTGGGCCGAGGATCGAATCTTGTCGTCTCCGACGACGGAATCCCGGGCGTGGTCATCAGACTTGGGGCGCGCGCCGCCTGGATCGAGCCATGGGCCCCGTTCCCTTCCGGGGGGACGCCGGCCGAGCCCGGCTACCCCCCCGAGCCCCCCTTCCCTTCCGAGCCCTCCGGGTTGAGGGCGGGGGCGGCTACCGCGCTGCCCCAACTCGCCAACTGGGCGGCGCGCCGAGGGCTCGAGGGAATGGAGTTCGCCGTTGCCATACCTGGAAGCGTCGGCGGCGGATTGCGGATGAACGCCGGCGCCTACGGACGCGAGATTGCGGAGTGCGTTTCGGCTGTGCGGGTGTTCAGCCTCGATCGGCTCGTGGTCGAAGAGCGCGGTCGAACGGAGCTGGGGTTCGCCTACCGAAGCTCGAACCTGAGCGAACACGATCTCGTGGTCGACGCCGACTTCCTGCTTGCGCCGGGAGACACCGCTGCTATAAGGAAACGTATGGATGAATACAGGCGCCATCGCGCCTCGACCCAACCGGGCGCCGCCCAGAACGCAGGCAGCGTATTCAGGAACCCGCCCGGAGACAGTGCGGGAAGGCTGATCGAGGCTGCCGGCCTCAAGGGATGTAGGCGGGGAGGCGTAGCCGTCTCTTCGCTTCATGCGAATTTCTTCGTAGCGGGGCCGGGGGCGCGCGCACAGGATGTCCGTGACCTCGTAGAGCACGTACGTTCGGCCGTGCACGCGGCAGCAGGGGTGGATCTTGAGCCCGAAATTCGTTTCGTAGGCGCCTTCAGGCAGCAGGATGCGGCTTGAGCACCACGGCCCGCACCAGAACCCATCCACGCATTAGCCGCAGGCGCAGCGCGGTGGCGCGCTCGCGCAAGAGGCGACTGTGGCTGTGTTTCGCTGCGCTAGTGATCTTGGGCGCATGCGCGTGGGCGGCGTTCTTTTCTCCGCTCCTCAAAGTCCGTTCGGTCGAGGTCGTGGGTGCAACCCAAACGGAGCCTCAGGCCGTCATTGGGGCGAGCGCGGTGAGCGGCGCGGATAACCTGCTGCTCTTGGCGACCTCGGAGGTCGCCCGACGCATCGAACGGCTTGCCTGGGTCAAGTCCGCGGAGGTGGAAAGGATCCTGCCTGGAACCGTGAGGGTGCGCATCTCCGAAAGAAAGCCCGCTCTGGTGACAGCCCTGGGAGGTATTCATTGGATCGTCGATGCTCAGGGGCATGTCCTGAGTGCGCAAAACGACGACGACCTGCCCGTGATAAGCGGGTGGGGGGATGCCGGCCTCGAGATCGGCGACGTCATCGACAATCCGGAGGGACAGGGCGCGCTCAGGGTCTGGCGCGCCCTCGATGACGGCCTTAGGCAATCCGTGGTCGCGATAGTTGCGCCCACACCGGAGAGGATCAGCCTCACACTGGAGGACTCCACCGTCGTGCGGCTTGGGTCGGCGACTCGCCTGGATGCGAAGCAGAAGGTTCTGCGGGCGGTGGCTCGGCGTCTCAGACAAGAGGGGCGAACTCCGGCCTACATCGACGTGCGGGTGCCCACGAGCCCCGCCGTCTCCCTCTGACCGCCGCATTCCGAAACGGTTTTTCACGGGCGCTCCCATCACGGGTGGGTTGCTCGGTTCCTACTGCGCACTCCCGGGGCCGGGACCGACGTTTACGAAATCCCGCCGCGGGTTGCGAATGTCCTTGACGCCCCCGAAAGCAAATAGATATATTCCTCAACTAACGCTATAGC
>JALZIO010000209.1 GCA_030860245.1 Actinomycetota bacterium
CTCGTCGGGCGGATACTCGTAGATGTAATCGCCGAGATGAATGACCAGATCGAGGTCTTCGTCTGCCATGTGCCTGTAGGCGGTGAAGTATCCGTGTTCATACTGCTGACAGGACGCAAATGCAAAGCGCATGTGATCCACGTGCGAGTTACCCGCCGGAGTGGTCCGGGTGTGGCCGATATGACTCTCTTCTCCGTCGACCTTGAAGCGGTACCAGTAGTCATGCCCGGGCTCGAGGCCACGCACATCGACGTGAACCGAATGGGCGTTTCTGGGACGCGCCGTCGCCACCCCTGCGCGCACGATGTTGGCAAAGGTGTCATCGGCGGCTACCTGCCATTTCACCTCGAAGTCCCGGTGGGGCATACCTCCACCCCCCAGGGGATTCGGCGCGAGCCGGGTCCACAGCACGACGCTTTCGGCCAGCGGGTCGCCCGACGCGACGCCGAGCGTAAACATCTCGGCCGAGGCGCGACTCTCCGCTGCCCACGCTCGCGGCATCCTGGTTGCGGCGAGCACACCCACGACTCCGCCCGCGCCGGCCAGAAACCCCCGACGGTCAAGGGGTGTGCGATCTCGTGATTGTGCCGATGCGGCCTCGATTGATTGCTCGGCCGGCGTTTGCGTCATGGCAGGTAGCCTCCCTTTGCCGCGCGGATTCCTGCCACAAGGTTGCGGACCCGCGTGAACCGGGAGAAGCCGGAAGGTTACGTCGGTATGAAAAGCGCGGTCCCGTCTGGGGCTGAAGCGGGCCTACGCCCGCCGGTGTCCCGCTCCGACCCACTCGTTCAGCAACCGCACCCCTTGGTCTTGAGACGCCGTCGCCTCGACTACCAAGCCATCCTCTTCGGCGATCGCCCACTGAATCCAGCCACAGCACTCTTTCTCTAGCTCGATAAGTCGTCTCAGCTGCGACGCTGTTTGGGGCGACGCACCGAAGCGAAGTTCCACACCGCCCGGTATCGCGCTGCGCTCAACGAGCGCGCCGGCGAGCAGCTTCTTCCACTCCTGTTCCCGACGAACGACCTCGGAACCGTTGAGTGAGCATGCTATCGGGAGGTCCTGAGCCGTCATGCGATCACCTCTCCTGTCGGTCGTGGTTGCGTCACCCGCTACTCTGGCAGTTGAAGTGCCCTTCAAGTCAAGAGGTAGATATGACCGATCACGAGCTCTTGAGCATCAGCGAGGTGGCGAAGGAAACCGGCCTTCAGAGCTCTGCTCTGAGGTATTACGAGAAGGCCGGCTTGGTCAGCTCGGAAGACCGAGTTGGAGGCCGCCGTCACTACAGACAGTCGGTCCTGCAGCGGCTCGCCGCTATCGCACTCCTTCAAGAAGCGCAGTTCACGATCGCCGAGATCGCAGTGCTGCTCGATGAAGACCGGCGACGGGAGCGGTGGAATGCCCTGTCTAAAAGGAAGGTACAGGAGATCGACAAGCATCTCGAGCGGGTACAGACGGCGCGAGAGCTGCTTGTCGCGGCACGCGCTTGCACGTGCGACGGGCTCGAAACCTGTGAACTTGTGAGGCAACGACGCGGCCGGCATCGAACGGCGGTGCAAACGCTGACGGTTCGAGTGAAAGAGCCCGAGGTGGGAGAGTGAATCAAAGAGCTCAATTCTCTGGTCCTCACATGACGGCAGGAAACGGATTGGGTCGTGCGGTGGGTCTGTGCCTGTTCAGAGGGAAGTCCGTAGCCGCGGTGGTCATCGCACAGGTGTTGCGGACTCATCTCTCATGGAACAGCACCTTGCCGTTGTCAGAGTCGAAGTGGGCACCCTAGCGACTCAGGCGAGCCGTTCCACAACTGCTCCGTCGCGTGCCACTTTCAACGCTAATGGCACCACCGTCACGTGGTACTTCGAGGCAAGGTCACGATGTTTCGAAACGTCTATGAGCAGCACCTCGTGACCCTGCTCCACGAGTTTCCGATTCAGAGGACCGCAGCCGCTGCACAAAGGATGCGTGAATTGGACGACGAACTCACCCTCGGAAGCGGCCCCCAACTCGCCGAGATCGACGCGTTGAGCGCCGCCTGGCTTCACCCCCCGTGCGTGTGCGATCAGCTTGTAGACCTCGCATCCAAAGCAAAAACCTGTCACAGCCGCGAGTAGCGCCAAAGCGGCCACAACGGCCGCCAGCACCGTCCCAAGCAACTCGACCCTCATCACGTAGGCGAGAGTCGAAGCAGTTAGGAAGACGGCACCCAAGATGTTCGCGAATCTTGGTGGCCTCGAGTCCTCGAGGTTTCCCTCCCCCAGCCTGGGCTGAACGACTTCGAAGTAAAAGACGCATGGAAGGCAGTACCTCCGCCCAAACTGGAGTCCAACAATCAGTTGGAGCGCCAGAGCCGCGACGAGCCCCCACCAGCCCGTCACCACGGTAATCAGGCTCAGGGAACCGACGACAAACTGGTTGAGGCGCGGGGCGCGAGCATCGATGACGTCCAAGTCGCGGTAGGGATCGGCATGTCTAGTTGCCGCCACGTTGCTTGCCTCCGAGTAAGACCTATTTGCACGTGATAATACATGATATCGGCAACCTACGCCCTCAGGAAACGCCTCTGACCAGGGCAAGCCCCAAAGGTGATACGTCAGGGCAACCTGAGGTTCCCATCACGTCGAGCAGCCGTCCGGAGCGGCTCACCGGTGGGAAGTTGTGTCTAGCCCACGAGCTCCCGGCCAACATGCCTCATCCCGTTCGTCTGCGAACGCACAACTAGTTGATTCCGTACTGGTCGCGTGCGAAGGAAAGCAGACCTGTGGTCTCGAGGCGATCCAACGGAGCGCGGAATGTGACGTGCACGACCCCGGGATGCCGTCCGATCTCGATGGCCCCGCTGATCGTCGCCCGGTTACGAACCTCGGGCACCGTCATCCCGAGAACGTCCGACGCCCGTTGCAGCCCGTTGTCCGTTGCACTGTTGAGATCTGGCCCGGTGCCGACGAACGAGATCGGTGCTGTCTCCTCGATCTCCCCCACGCCCCAATGGCGAGCCACAGCCTGCGCACGCTCTCTCTCCTCGGACGACAACGGCCGCGCGAGGAAGGGCAGGTCCTCTTCCACGGGGAAGATGATCGGACCGTCTATCCCGAGATCTTTGAGCACGTGGACCTGAAGGGTCACCGCCCCCGAAACGTCGCACGTGTGCCCGGCGATTTCGCCGTCCCCCTGAAGGGCGTGCATGTCGCCAAGATAGACGCCGGCACCCGGTACCTTGACCGGACAAATGAGGATCGCCCCGGCCCTGACCGCGTCGATGTCCATGTGCCCGTCTGTCTTGTGCTGTTGCACCTCTTCTGCGCTCAACGCATATTCGTGCGGCGCGCCTGCGAGGAACGAGCCGAAGTCTCCCGCATTGTGGGAGTCGGGCATGTCGATGGATGGCGTGGTGCCTATTTGTCCCATGAATGGGCGTAACCGCGTCACCATGCCGACGAGATCATGCGGCGCGAACGTCAGAATCGGATTCTGGTTTGAATTCTCCGGCAGAGCCGCGTACAGATGCGCGTCGCGCGCTATCTCCTCGGCCGCATCCTGGTTCAAGGTCACGCCGACACTATGGTTTTCGTCGAAACCAACGGTGTAGGCATTGACGAATGTGAATGGCGTCGCATCCGCGCCACATTTGACGCATCGGATCGCCTCCTGGCCGATGCCCTTGATCTCCGTCTCCGGGTAGAGGACCCCGCACTCGGGGCACTGCCCAGCAACGTAGGGGTCGCCCAGGAATCGCCCCTCCATCCACTGGTCCACACCGGACGCTGTCGCTACTGAGGTGATCGAGATGTCCTTGAGGCGGATCGCGATCGCATCGCCGATGTCGGCTCCGGCCACGGCCACCGGTTGGGTCACCTCATGGCCTCCGCGGATGGAGGGCGTGATCATCGGCCCCCAGCAGCCCGGCGCCGTGTTGACGAGGATGTGCCCGCCGTCGCGGACCGGCCCGAGCATGGGACGGTTTGGACTCAGTGTGCCGTTGGCGAAGTTGTTGACAAAGACAGTCTCGTGGCCCTCGGTCACCATCCGGCCTTCTTCCTGAATGGCCATGTGTTCACCCCCTCGCCGGTTTCTGGCTTCGGTCTCCGGGAGGCCGGCGATCACTCCCGAAGCCCGTGTCTACCTTGGCCCGTCAGCCTCCCGCCGCCGGGAGAAGCAGCGACACTTGCTCTCCCTCGGTCAACGCCCGTCCTCTCCCCACTTGACTGCCGCCGACGACGGTAAGAGCGTGTTCGGTACTGGAGTTCAGTGAGGGATAGGTGTCTCTGAGCACCTTGAGAAGATCCCCAACCGTCGCACGAGGGGGAAGGTCGAGAACGAGCTGGGACTTCCCGGTCAAGCGGGATAATCCCGCTCCAAGTCGGACCTGTACGTGCACCGAATCCCTCCAGGGTTGCAGATCGGACTTTGAGGCCTCGCTCCTTATCTTACTCAAAGTCGGTTCGGGGCGATAGGAGGTGTCAGGCCGGCATATCGTTTTGGTGCCCTTGCATGTCAAGCTCCAGATCGCCGCGAGGCTCCCTAAGGAATTCTAGCGAGGTTGGACGACCTCGGGGGGAACGGCGCACCTAGTGCGTTATTTGCGAGACACACACCACTAGTGCTTCGTCGCGTGAGTAGCGCCTGCACCGAGAGCGTCCCTCCGGCTCGAGGGCAAGGCGCGAGGAGTCGAGCGTACCTGGAGGTACGTGAGCGAGGAGCAACGCAGCCATCGGCGATGCAGGGGCGCTCCAATGCGTCGGTGATTTGCGCGACGAGACACTAGCAGCTCATAGCCCGATGTGTAGGCAGCAGCTCGCCCAAGCGGTTCTTCACGGCGGCCCCCGGACAGCGTGCTCTGGGCCGATCGAGTGAGGTATCGCCGCCCCTGGGCGACGACGCGCTTGCCTTCGTGCCCGATGCCGATCGCGAGCGATCTTCACGATGCGCTGTGGGCCACGTTCGTGGTGC
>JALZIO010000223.1 GCA_030860245.1 Actinomycetota bacterium
TATCAACTCTCTCGCCAGCGGCCTAGCTGATGACGACCTCGATGCGGTTGCGGTCCGGGAGCTCGACGCGGTGTTGCTGCCGATGGCATCATGTCCCGCCGATGTCGAATATGTCGCGCAGCTCCTCGAACGATTCGAGAATGAGCGCGCCCGAGAGGACCCCATCCGCATCTTCCCCCTCATCGAGACCGCGCTGGGAATCATAAATGCGTATCAGATCCTGAGTTCGTCCCCTCGCGTCGCCGGTGCCATGTTCGGCCCGGGCGACTACACACTGGACATCGGGACGAAGATGACTGTTGAGGGCCTCGAGGTCTTGTACGCCAGGTCCCACGTCGTCACCGCGACGAGGGCGGCTGGTCTGCCCGGTCCCATCGACGGTCCCTTCACGCGCATCGATGATCTCGAGGGGTACGAATCGAACGCGCGGACGGGCAAGCTGCTGGGCTATGGGGGCAAGACGGTCCTCCACCCCGCTCAGTTGCCGATATGTCATCAGGTTTTCAATGTCTCCCAGGAGGATCTGGCCTGGGCTCGTCGAGTCGACGAAGCGTTTCAGGAGGCAGAAGCTGAGGGGATTGCGTCGATCAAGCTAAGCGACGGCGAGTTCGTTGATTACCCGATCGTGTATCGCGCCCGGCGTCTACTGCAAGAGGCGAAGGACGAGGCATCCTGAGCGAGGAGCCGCCCGGCGGGGCCGGAAAGCCATTCCCAGCGTGCACGGCGAGTGAGTCCGGGGAAGAGAAGCGACCGTTTCGGGGCGTGGTGGGCATAGCCACAACAGTCACTGCTCTCGGCATACTGCCCGTCTTTCTGACCGGAGCCCTGGCGGTACAGATGCGCCCTGAAGTGGGCCTTTCTGTGAGCGACCTGGGCACGGCGACGGCCGTGTTCTTTCTCGCATCCGCCGTGTCATCGTCGTTCGCCGGGAGACTGGCCGAGATCGTCGGCGCTTCGATTGGAATGCGCTCAGCAATGACTTTGGCGGCCTTCGTCTGTGCAGGCATTTCATTCACACATTCGCGCTTCGTGTTGTTTGCCCTTTTGTTGCTCGGAGGCTTAGCTAATGCGACCGGCCAGGTTGCCGCCAACCTGTTCATCGCCAAAGAAATTGTTCCGAGTCGCCTTGGCTTTGGCTATGGATTCAAACAGGGGGGTGTCCCAGTGGCAACCCTCCTCGGCGGCGTTGCGGTCCCGACGGTGGGGCTCACCCTGGGGTGGGAATGGGCGTTTCGGATTGCTGCCGTAGTATCAGCAGCGGTTGCACTGAAGGTGCCTCGATTGGACGTTAAGGCGTATCGCCCTCGCCTAAGGCAAGCGGGTTCGCTCATCGACTCTCCGCTGTCCGTCCTGATCCTGCTAGCGGCCGCGAGTGGCCTGGGAGCAGCAGCTGCGAATTCCCTTGGGGCTTTCTTCGTCGACTCGAGTGTCGGCGAGGGAGTCGCCGAAGGCGTTGCGGGGGCCCTCTTTGCGGCCGGCAGTGGCCTGGGTCTCGCAACGCGGCTCGTGGTGGGTTGGGCTGCCGACCGAGCGAGCGGAGGGAGGTTGCTGTGGGTAGCGGTGATGCTCGCTTTCGGAAGCGTGGGCTATGGTTTGCTGGCGCTTGGGACGACGTGGGCGCTTTTCCTAGCGACGATCCTCTGCTTCGCCGGCGGCTGGGGCTGGCCAGGGCTCTTCAACTTCGCCGTCGTGATTCGCAATCCCAAAGCGCCGGCGGCCGCCACAGGGATCACCCAGACGGGTGCCTACATGGGAGGCATCGTAGGACCCTTTCTTTTCGGGTTGATGGCTGAGAGGTCGTACCCCGCCGCGTGGACGGCTGCCGCAGTGTGCGCTCTGCTGGCGGCCGGGAGCGTGGTGGCAAGCCGGCGGCTGCTTCTGGCCCGCGTCGAAGCCTCACCCTTGGCGAACAGCTGAGTGCGGGAGGCTGGACATCACCCCCCAAGTTGGATAATGTATACAAAATGTCGTCATCGGGGGGTGGCAGCGTCCTACTCACAGCGTTCGCGAGCACAGGAATCCGTAGGGTGCGTCCGACGTGACGGCCGATACCTTCTGGGCTTTGCTGGGGTTCGGCATAATCACCGGCAGCGTGACCGCCCTTGCCGCTACCGGCCTCACGCTGCTGCTGGGCATCACCAAGTTCCTTAACTTTGCTTATGGGGAATGGCTGACTATCGCAGCCTTCGTGACTCTTGCTGTGAACGTCACTCTTGACTTGCCACTCCTTGTGGCGGTGTTTGCTGCAGTCCTGTTCTTGGCGGTCTTTGGGCCTCTTGCAAACCGCATCGTGTTCAAACCTCTTACTGGCCGAAGCCCGCTGACCCTCCTGGTAACGGCCATAGGACTGTCCTTCGTCCTGCGGAACATCGTGCAAGCGATCTGGGGGACAGACGTTCAGAGGCTAGTGATCCCCTCCTTCCTTTTCGAACCGGTGTCGTTCGGGCCTTTCACTCTCACCACTCTGAACGTCTTGGTCATCGTGATCTCGCTGATCGCGATGGTCGCGCTCGCTGCCTTGTTGAACACGACCAAGCTGGGGAGGGGGATGCGGGCTATGGCCGACAACCCGGACCTAGCCCAAGCGAGTGGCATCCCTATCGATCGCGTCAACATGTGGACCTGGGTGCTGGGCTCCATCTTGGGAGCGCTTGCCGGCGTCATGCTGGCGATGACAACTCAGCTATCGCCGAACATGGGGTTCCTCCAGCTGCTGGTTATCGCGTCCGCCGTGATCGTCGGGGGGCTCGGCAACGTGTACGGTGCGGTTCTTGCCGCCTTCCTAATCGGCATCTCGATGGAGCTATCGACTGCGTTCATCGACCCGTCGCTCAAGCCTGGGGTGGCCTTTCTGCTCTTGATCCTTGTTCTCCTCTATAGGCCACAGGGATTACTCGGAAAGGTGGTGGGCTAGGTGACGGGTTGGATCTCGTTCTTACTAACTGCCGCCACCATCACAACGATATTTTCGATCCTGACGATCGGTCTCAACCTGCACCTAGGTCTCACCGGTCTCGTCAACCTCGGGCATGTCGCGTTTTTTGCGTTCGGGGCGTTCATGACCGGCCTGATCATGCTCCCCCAACCCGATGAGGCGATAGGTCATCTCCAAGACACTTACCTTTTCGGGTTTAACGCCCCCTGGCCACTCGCTCTCTTGATCGCAGTGGTGAGCACCGGAGCGTTTGCCTATCTGGTCGGATACCCCGCTCTGCGAGCGGGGCTGAACGAGGCTTATCTCGGCATCACAACTTTCGCGGTAGCCGAGATGCTCCTGTTGACACTCTCGGCCGAGGATCGTTTAGTGAATGGCTTCAACGGACTCCGGGGTCTGGACCGACCCTTCGCCAACGGAGTGGATGTCGTGGTCGGCATCGAATGGTATCCACTCTTCTTTCTCGCACTGTCCCTTGCCATGATGGGTGGGTGCTGGTGGTTCGCTGTCAGACTCTCTGAGGCTCCATTTGGCAGGGTGCTGAGGGCGATCCGAGAGGACCCGATCATCCCAGAGTCGCTGGGACACGGAACCCTCTCCTACCGGCTCAAGGCTTTCGTGATCGGCGCCGCCATGGCAGGGTTGGCCGGCAGTCTGTTCGCAGTGTTCCTTCGATCAGTGGCGCCCCAAAACTTCCTACCCGCGCAGACCTTCATCGTATTGGCTGCCGTGATCGTGGGTGGAGCGGGAAGGATCGCGGGCTCGGTCCTCGGCACTGTGGTAGTGGTGGGCTTGATTCAGCAGGGCACTCGTTTTCTACCAGACATTTTTGAGCCCGCGGTCATGGCGTCGTTGCGCCAGATCGTCATCGGGTTGGTATTCATCCTCGTGCTTCGCTACAGACCCGAAGGCATCCTCCCCGAGCGCATCCGGACTTTCGAGGATCGCGTGAGACCGAAAACCGCGACGGTGGAAACGTCGTGACGATTCTGGAGGTTGATGGCGTTGCGAAACGCTTCGGGGGAGTTGTCGCCCTTAACGAATGCTCCATGAAAGTCGAAGAGGGCCAGATAACCGGCTTGATCGGTCCGAATGGAGCGGGCAAGACCACCTTGTTCAACGTGATTACCGGTCTCTTTCGTCCGGATTCGGGGGGCGTCAAGCTGAACGGAGCGCCCATCGAAGGTAAGTCGATGCATCACATCGCGCGCTTGGGTATGACTCGGACTTTCCAGCTCACTCGGGAGCTGCAGCGACTGACGGTTCGTGAAAACCTCCTCCTGGCTTCTCCCGAGCAAAAGGGTCTTTCTTTATTCGATGTCATCATTCGACGAGGGCTTGTGGAGCATAGCGAGCGGGACAACCTCGAGCGAGTTGACGGTCTCCTCGAGCGCTTCGCCCTGTACGAACTACGAAACGAACCCGCAAGCTCATTGAGCGGCGGGCAGAGAAAGCTTCTTGACATCGCGCGCGCACTGATGACGCGGCCGCACATCCTTCTGCTCGATGAGCCCACTGCGGGGGTCAACCGGGTCCTGGCTGAGTCGATCGCCAGCCACATTTCGGAGCTTCGTCGAGAGACCGGTCTCACCTTTTTCATCGTCGAACACAACATGGACTTTCTGGAGAAGGTGAGCGACACGGTTGTGGTGATGGCGGAAGGAAGGGTCCTTCTCGAGGGTCCGCTGGGAGTTATCCGTGAGCACCCTGAGGTGCTTGAAGCGTACCTGGGCGTGGGCATGAACGAAGCAGCCGACGCCGGTAATCCTGAATCGAACGAAGCAACAGGTCGATAGTTCCTGACGGAAGTTGGGGGAGAGGGGAAGGTTATGGATCGTAAGGGTCTGCGACTGCCTATCGTCGCGGTCATGGTGGTTCTTGCATTAGTCGCAGCGGCCTGCGGCGACGATGTTGGCAGCGGCGAAGCGGGTACCGATTCCGAGGCTAACGGAGACAGAATCGTTCTCGGACACGCAGCCGCTTACAGCGGAACCGAGGCGTACCTAGGGCCGGCGATGCTCTCGGGCATTGAACTCGCGATTTCTGAGATCAACGAAGCAGGGGGCGTTCTCGATAAGGAGCTGGCGATTGAGACGACGGATACCGAGGGTCGTCCAGAGACGGCCGTCTCCGCCATCTCAAACCTCGTCGACGTAGAGAACGTGGTGGCCCTTATCGGTCCCACTTCTTTGGAGGTCTTTTCGGTGATCGACAGCCTTCAAGACAGCGAGATACCGACCATCGTGATTGGGGGATCAGCGCGGCTCGATGATTCCGTAGGAGGTGAGACGATGTGGCGCGGCATCCCTTCGGATACGGTAATGGGCCCCGCAATGGCGAAGCTCGCCACGGACGAGGGTCTCACCACGGGCGTTGCCGTTTTCGAGGATCAAGAATCCGCCCAAAGCGTCAAGGCGACTGTGATCTCCCCCTACGAGGCCCTTGGAGGCGAGTTCCTAGCCGAGATCGACCCTGCCGTGGCTCAGGGAAACTATCGGTCAGAGGTGCTCAGCATGCTGGAGGGCGATCCGGACGTTGCCTTCTGGCAGATGGCCCCGGAGAATGCATCGACCTTCTGGCAGAACGCGATCGAATTCCCAGAACTGGAGGGCCTGACCGTGGTGGGAACGGATGTACTCATGGCGGAGGAGTCGATTACAGCCTTTGGTCCCGCCCTTGACCGCATCAATGTCCTGGCGCTGTCTCCGACTCCGGAAGGCGCGGCCAAGGATGATTTCATTGCGGCTTACAACGAGTTCCACGATTCGGAGGAGCCGGAAGTTTTCTCGCCAAACACTTACGACGCCACCGTCTTGTACTCCCTCGCGATGATTGCAGGAGGCAGCGCTGATCGCCAGACGATCGTCGACAACATGCGCGATGTAGCTATGGCCCCAGGAACTGTCTGCTCTTCCTTCGAGGAATGCCGCGACTTGCTGGAGGACGGCGAGGAAATCAACTACGAGGGTGCCGCCGGCAGCTGGGAGTTCGATGAGGGCGGAAACGTCCTTGGGGCGTTTGGCATCTTCGAGTACCAGGATGGAGGGATGGAACAGATCGGTGTGCTGCAGGAGGAAGACCTCGAAGAAGCCCTCGAGTAGGCACATGATTCTGAGACAGGGAGCGAGGAACTGAGTGAGGATCGCCGAAAGCGTCACGATCACTGAGGTAGGTCCTCGCGATGGACTGCAAAGCCTGGGCAGAATTATCTCCACCGAAGACAAGGTAAAGATGATCGAGCTGTTGCTCGATGGAGGAATTCGTTCCATCGAGGTGACTTCGTTCGTCAGGCCCGAAGTAATCCCGGAGCTCGCAGACGCCGAGCAAGTGATGGAGGCGATCTCGCGTCGACCCGGCGTGTCATACAGAGCGCTTGTTCCCAACAAGCGGGGAGCAGAACGCGCTGCCAGCGCAGGTGTGGATGCGATCGTCGGCTTGATCACGGTTTCGGAAACTTACAGCCGCAAGAACCAGAACAGGAGTGTGCAGGATCTCGTGAGAGGGGTCGACGAGATCCTGCACGTCGGACGTGCCTCGGGGCGCACCGTGGATATCGCCGTCGGCATGGCGTTTTTCTGCCCCTACGAAGGACCAATTGCCGAGAGCCAGGTCGAGAACCTCTTCTCACAGTTGATTGATTTGGGTGGCGAACGGTTTTATGTGGCGACCAGCGTGGGGATGGCGGATCCGAGCCACGTTCACCGGCTGTGCACCAGGCTGCTCAAGCGATGGCCACAGATTGATCTGGGGATCCATCTTCACAACACGAACGGCATGGCGCTCGCCAACGCGCTGGCGGCGATGGACGCTGGAGTTCGGACCTTCGAAGGATCCATCTGCGGGATCGGAGGCGGGATAGTCATGCCTCACGGCTTGAGCGTGGGAAACGTGGCCACGGAAGATCTCGTTCAGATGTTTCACGAGATGGGCGTGCGCACTGAGATCGAGATTGATCGAATTGTCCAGACATCGAAGGAGATCGCGACCCTGCTCGGAGTGGAGCCGTCGAGTTTCGCGGCTCGCGGGGGAACCAAAGCGGACGTTCTGGAGATGGGGCGCTCTAGACCGAAGGAACACCCAGTCTGATGCTGACAGTCGACAACCTCGTCACGGGATACGGAAAGAACAGAATCGTTAAGGGAGTCACCATGCAAGTGGGCGAGGCAGAGATCGTTAGCCTGATCGGGCCCAATGGAGCCGGGAAGTCAACGTTGATGAAAGCCATCTTCGGCATGTTGCCGGTGTGGGAGGGGAGCATCAAGCTCAGCGGGACGCAGATCAATGGTCAGCGGCCCGAGCGGATTGTTGCTGCGGGAATCGCCTACGTCCCACAAATCGCCAACGTCTTCGAGAGCCTCACGATCATGGAGAACTTGCAGGTGGGTGCCTATCTCAAACCGCGCGCCCTGCGCGAAAGGGCGCAGAGAATGTTTGAACTTTTTCCCGATCTCCACAAAAAGCGTAAACAGAAAGCTAGAGAAATGTCGGGCGGACAGCGACAGATGCTCGCTTTCGCTCGTGCCTTGATGATGCAACCAGTCGTCCTGCTGCTGGACGAGCCGACCGCCGGGCTGGCACCAAAGGTAGCGGAGGACATCATGAACGCAATCAAAGACATCAACCGGGAGGGGGTAGCAATTCTTATAGTTGAACAGAATGCTCGCAAGGCCCTTGATGCTTCGGATAGAGGATACGTGCTCGCCACGGGTCAGAATCGGTTCGAGGGGACCGCGCAGGAGATCCTGGACAACACTGAGATTTCGCGCCTCTATCTAGGGGGTTGATGCGAATCGGGCTTTCACTGAATACTCAGCTACGTCCCGATCAGCATGCCGGACCTCCGCTCCTAGAACTGAGCGAACGGAGGCCAAGGTGAAGACCTATTGGATGCTTCGTCGCGCGTTGAGCGTGACATGTCCCACGCATTTTCGCTATGGAGTCATCTACCACTTCGGACGATAGGTGATGCCATCACTGGAGGAGGGGGAAGTGACTAGAGATGCCGGTCGACCGGCCCTTGAAGGGATTCGCGTAGTCGAGATCGGTTCCTTCGTTGCTGGTCCGTTCTGCGGTCAGTTGCTAGGCGACCTGGGAGCGGAGGTCGTAAAGGTCGAGGATCCCAAGCGTGGAGACCCGATGCGCGGTTGGGGGCGCTCCGTAGGCGGCGGTAGCAGTTTGTGGTGGTCGGTGCTGGCACGGAACAAGAAATCGGTCACCATTGATCTGAGGACCCCTCGCGGTCAGCAAGTAGCGCGCGACCTCATTCTCACCGCCGACATCCTCGTGGAGAACTTCCGGCCAGGAACCATTGAGCGGTGGGGTCTCGGCCCTGAACGCCTGATGGAGGAGCGACCTGAGCTGATCGTGGTACGAATCTCCGGTTACGGGCAGACAGGTCCTTACAAAGACAGGGCAGGCTTTGGCAGCGTTGCGGAAGCGATGGGGGGTCTGCGCTACCTGGTGGGATATCCAGATCGGCCGCCTCCCCGACTGGGGATAAGCATCGGAGACTCGCTTGCTGGCACTTTCGGCAGCCTCGGTGCAGTCGCTGCGATCTTCGCTCGCGAGAAACTCGGGAGAGGTCAGGTCGTGGATGTCGCGATCTATGAAGCCGTGATGGCGATGATGGAAAGTGTCGTATCCGAATTCGCGTTAATGGGCTCTGTTCGTGGTCGCACCGGCACGGTTCTCCCC
>JALZIO010000237.1 GCA_030860245.1 Actinomycetota bacterium
CGGGGGGGTAGCCGGGCTCGGCCGGCGTCCCCCCGGAAGGGAAGGGCCACGGTGGTGGGAGGGGGATGCCGGTAGACTCAACCCATGCCGGACACAGCAGGTCCAGCACACCCTCCGGAATTGCCGGAGCTCATGATCGCCGGCCCCGGCGAGCTTCATGAGGCCGACTTGGAGGCTCTCTCCGGGCAGGTCGTTGCTCATTACGGCGATTTTTGGACGGCGGTCCACGAGGAGACCCTTGCCAGACTGGGACGGTTGCTCGGCGCGGCCCAGTCTCCCTATCTCATCCCCGGCACCGGCTCGACCTGCCTTGATGCCGCGGTGGGCAACATGTTCGAGCCGGGGCAGCGGGTGGTCGTGCCCAACACGGGCTTCTTCGGGGTACGGCTGATCGAGATCGCAACCTCCCACCGCCTCCAGGTGGTCGAGGTCCCGGTTGAACCCGGCGCGCCGATTGATCCGGCGCGCGTTGCGGACGTCATCGTCGGGGCAGACGGAGTGCTGTTCACCCACGTCGACACCTCAACTGGCGTCAGGCACCCGGTGGAGGCTGTTGCACGGGTGGCACACGAGGCGGGCGCTGTTTGTGTGGTCGACGGGATCTCATCGGTAGGAGGTGAGCTTCTGGACGTAGATGCGGCCGGGATCGAACTGCTCGTGACCGCAACTCAGAAGGGACTCGAGGCGCCACCGGGCCTGGGCGTGATTGCGCTGGGCCCCGGAGGACGTGAGCGGATCGAGGCGCGAAGCCGTCGCCCCGAATCCTGGTATCTGGACCTTCAAACCTGGGACTGGTACCGAACCAACTGGTCGTGGCACCCTCACCCGGTGACGATGCCTGTCAACCTCGTGCGCGCCCTTCTCTCGAGTCTGCAGCGAATCGATCGGATGGGTCTCCGGGAATGCATAGGGCGACGGGCCGATCTCGCCAAGCGATGTCGTGAGGGGTTGCGCCAGCTCGGGCTCGAGCCCGTGCCGCAGGCCGGCTGCGAAGCCAATCTGGTGGTCGCCGCCTGGGCCGACGATCCCGCGGTACTTCAAAGCACACTGCTCGAGCGCGGAATCATGATCTCGGGTGGGTTGCAACCCACCTTCGGAAAGGCCATCCGGGTGGGGTTGATGGGCAGAACCGCGACGACCGAGATGGTCGATCGTGTGCTCGAAGGGGTTGCGGCATCCCTGGGCTCGAACGCTCCGGCGCACTGGTAGCGCCTCCACCGAGAGCCTCGCGCGCACGCCAGGCCAGACCCTGATTTGCCCGAGAGTGGGGCGAGGCGCCCGTTAGCCTTTTATCGCCGCTTCTCGAAGACCCCGATAGAGCAGGGCCGGGTCACCAAGACGGCGGCGGAGCTGCCGTTCCAAACCGGCAATCGGATACAGGTTCTGAGGAGCGCGGGGGTCTTTGTGCCCGGCGGAGGCGAACCGCGGAAGCATCGCGGTGACCGAATCGGCGAGCTCCACTACTTCCCTCACTTCGAGGTCGGCGTTGGATTCACAACGGACGATTCCGGCCCAGTGCGACCCGGGGGGCCCCGGGAGGCGGACGTACCATGAGAACTTGCTCCATTGAGATGATGTCACCATGAAGACGGGTGTGCGTTGCCCGGATTCGAGCTTGCCGATTACGGCGTGCAGAGCGGGCGGCAGGTAGGCCACGTGGTGGGTCTTGATGTAGCCCACCGCCCCTGGGATGTTGAGGCGCCCGGTCAGGGGACCATCGACCACGATGAGGTCGGCCGGGGCGCATTCCGCCACGGTCACCTCCAACCGGCCCATGTGCAGCTGCAGGGCCAGTGCAAGCTCCTCAGGTGCATCGCCCCCCGCCGAGCACACCGGGTATTGCGCGTAGCGCGTGGAAATGCCGGTCGCGTCGTGGCTGGGGGAACAGAACAGACCTCTGCGGACGTCCGCTGCGACGATGTCGGCACGCCCATCGCATCGAACCGCGCCGGCCGAATATGACGCGCAGATTGCCGGACGGGCCGCTCCCGCGGAATCCTCGATCCACACGCTGGCGTCGACTCGCCTCACGCCGTCGGTGAACAGGATCGTCCCCGGGGGCCGCGCTCCCGTCGGGGGCGACACCGGCGCCCACCGCGACGGGGGCGTTTCGACCGACGCGTCGACCGTGGTCTCGCTGGTCGTGTCCGTTACGGCCTCCATCGAGGTCCCGTACTCCGGCGCCCATGCTTCGACCGAGAACCTCACATAGTCACCGAGAAGTCATCCGTGTCACCAATCTCACAGCGTCACCCGTTTCACGGTCGAGGAAACCCCTTTGCTCACCTGGTACTGCACGGGCACCCGTTCGGCCAGGTCGCGTACGTGGGTCACGATGCCGACCATGCGGTCCTTGCTCGCGAGGTTCTCGACCGTGGCCGCCACGGTGTCGAGGGTGTCACCGTCCAGGGTGCCGAAGCCTTCGTCCAAGAAGATCGCCTCGAGACGGGCGGCGCCATCGGCAGCCAGCTCCGAAAGATGATCGGCGAGGGCAAGGGCAAGCGACAGCGACGCCAGGAAGGTCTCGCCTCCCGAAAGCGTCTTGGCCGAGCGGGTCTCGTTGGCGTTGTGGTGGTCGACGACTTGAAAATCGCCTGCGTCGCTCAGGGCGAGCGAATACCCCCCGCCCGATAGCTCGAGGAGAATCGCTCTTGCACCTTCGACCAACCGCCCCAGCGCCTCGTTGACGATCCAGCGTTCGAAACCAGTGGCGCTGAGATGGTGCGCAAGAGATCCTGCGACCTCGCCTTCGATGCGCACGGTCTTGATCTCGTCCCGGGTGTCGGCCGCGACCTTGATTCCCTCTTCGATCTTGCAGAGGTGCGCCAGCGCACGCTCGAGCGCGACGACGATCGCATGCTCGACCGCCTGGGTCGGTGACAAGTCGACGCTGCACTCGCGACAGCTTGCCTCGAGCTCGGCGACGATTTGGGCGCGCTCACCCTTCGCCTGCTCGGCGCGCCTTCGCGCCTCTGCCGCTTGTGCGGCCAACTCCGGCACCTTATCTACGGCCCATTTGGCCAACTCGGTCCAGTCGCGGCTCAGATCGGTGCGGGTCGCAGGCGGCGGGACGAGAACAATCAAGCCATCGCGCGCCGAGTCGAAGTCCCGGCCGAGATCTCTTTCTTTGTCCTTGAGGGCTGCATGCGAGCTCATCTTGGTTCGGAGCTCGGCGCGGGTTTGTTTCTCGGTCGCGGTGGCGGCATCGAAGAGCGCGTCCGCTGCATCGATGACCTCCAACAACCTGACGATGTCCTCCACAACGGGGTGTTGGGCGAGAGCCAAATCGGCTGCCGTGATCTGTTCCTGCAACGTCGCCACCGTCCCTTCGGTGGTCAGGCGGACCCCTTGTGCCTGAGCCAGCAGCGTGCGCGCCCTCTCCAGGTCCGCCCCGGCGCCCTCGGCCTCTGAATGCCTTACGGCGATGTCCGGAGCTGGGGGATGAGCCGGCCGCCGGTCCACCGCCTGCAGGCAGACGGGACAGGGTTCGCCCTCGACCAGGGAATCGGCAAGATGTTGTGCCAAATGGTCCTCTTTGGCCGCGTTCCAGGCTGAGTTGGCCTCCTCGACGAGCTTTTCTGCGGCTTCGAGGGAGGACGCCGCGAAAGCTTCGACATCTCTGAGCTCCTGAAGCTGCGCACGCTTGGGTTCGGCAAGGGCGATGAGCTCGGCGCGCCGGGCGTGCACTTGGCGCGCGGTTATCAACGGGTCTCGCTCGGGCAGGGCGCGCCGGGCGGAGTGGGCGATCTCCAGCGCCTTTTCCGCCCCTTCGACAGCCACCTCGGCAGCGCCCAGCTCCGCTTCGGCGGCTTCGAGATCAACTCCGAGCTGGGCGATACCCGGGGGAATGGACAGAGACCCGAGCAGGGCATGCAGTTTCTCTTTGTCCCGTAGATCGGCCTCGGCCTTGGCGGCGGCATCCTCGAGCGACACCAGCACGGGCTTCGCCTCGATGACCCGTTCCTTCAGCGCGTCCAGCAGCGCCACCCGCTCCGCCGCCTCTGCACGTGCTCCTTCCGTGGCGAAGCTGTAGTCCTCGAGGCGCTGCTCGAGGAGCGCCGATTTCCCCTTCGCAGTGGCTGCGATCGAACCGGCGCTCTGGCGCATCTGCTCGTAAACGCCGAGATTTAGAAGCTCCACTAGCAGATCCTGGCGATCGCCCGGTTTGTCGTGAAGGAAGCGGGAGAACTCGCCCTGAGGGAGAACCACGCAGCGGGTGAAGTGCTCGAACGGAAGCCCGAGCAGTTCGTGTGCGCAGCGCGAGACCTCGTCGGCCGTGCCGGCCAGAACTTCCTCGCCCCTCTGAAGGCGCGCCTCCTTGGTGGTTGCTCCTTTGGTGGTGCGGCGAATTACCCGGACCGCGGTGTAGGCGACATCGCCGAGAAGGAAGTCGAACCTCACGCGCGCTTCGAGGAGATTCTGGGAAATCGCCGGCGCCACGAGGTTTCTGTTGTCGTACCGCGGCACCGAACCGTAGAGCGCGAAGCAGATTGCATCGATGATGGTGGACTTCCCCGAACCGGTCGCGCCCACCAGAGCGAAGTAATCGACGCCTTCGAAATCGATGGTCTGTGCTTCGCGAAACGCGCCGAAGCCCTGAAGCTCAAGCCGACGCGGACGCATAGGTCTCCTCCAACAAGCGGTCGAACAGCTCGCTCAATCGTTCGTCGCCGACGTTTCTCTCGGCCAGATACTCACCGAACAAAGCGCGTGGATTCCCCGAGGAGGCGCTTCGGTCGTAATCGCGCGTCGCTGATTCGATGGGCGCGGCCATCACGTCGACGGTCTCGGGGAACATCGTGCGCACCTCGTCCCCCAGTCCCGCGCGCGCCTGCTCCTGTACCCGGACGCGCAGGAGGTCGTCGCCTGTTGTGCCGACGACCCGGGCGAGCTCTGCAACCGTCCCCGTCAGAGTCCGCAGCCGGCGACCTGCCTTCATGGGGACCGCGCGTACCTTGGCAGGGGTCCCAGGAAACGCTTCAACAATCAGCGTCGTCTTGGGCTCGTCGTCGTCGGAGAAGTCGAGCCACAGAGGCGACCCGCAGTAGTGGACGGGCGCGCCGGCGGGCATCTTCTGCGGCTTGTGGAGGTGACCGAGCGCAACGTAATGGGCGTCAGAGGGAAAGGCGGTCGCGTCGACGTAGTAGTCGAAGACCGTTTGCGCCGTGCGTTCCCCGCCGCCGACCTGTGCGCCCGCAACCGTGAGATGACCCAGCACGATGTTGATTGAGTTCGAGCTGAATGCCGTCGTCAATGAGGCGATGATCCGGCTTGCCCGCTCCCGGTAAGTGTCTGCCAGTCTGTCTGCGTTGTCGGACATCAGCTGATCCGCTTTGACAATGTCGCGCTGGGAAAGCCACGGCAACATAGCGATGCGCGCGAGCTCGCCCCTGCGCGAGGTGATTTCGACGACGCCTCCCTCATGCGGCGACTGAACCAGTGGCCGGACCGCCACCCGCCCAAGGGCCAGCAGCGGTTCGACCGCGAGCAGCCGGCGGGGGTTGTCGTGATTTCCGGCCACCACCACCACCCGTGCGCCGCTGTGGGTAAGTTGCAGCAGAGCCTCGTAGACGATCCCCTCCGCTTCCGGCGACGGCGATGCCGAGTCGAAGAGATCGCCGGCCACCAGGACGACATCGACCGCCTCCCTCGCCGCCAGCTCCCCGATCTCCCCGAGCACCGCGCGGTGCTCTTCGGCGCGGCTTCGCCCCCGCAGCGTCTTGCCGACGTGCCAGTCGCCGGTGTGCAGAAGCTTCACGGGCGCGGCAATCCCTCGAACGGGTCCTCGGGGCCCGGACGCGCCGATGGGTTGACCGCGGCCTCACTTGGCCGGCTCGCCCAGGCGGGAAAGGGAAACTCGAGCACGAGTGGAACCGGGATCTCGGGTTGGCTGAGCATCATCGTGCCCGGCTTGATGATCGTCACCCGCTCGCGATGAGCACCGCGCAGGAAACCGTACTGCCCGCGCTCGGCTTCGGCTGAGTCGAGACGGCCCACGACCCGAATCGACGATTGTCCGATGATGCGCCCTTCGACCTCACTTGCGGTTTGCTGGGCGCCGACCAAGATCACGCCGAGCGAACGCCCCCTCTCGGCAACGTCGAGCAGAATCTCCTTTATTGGGCTGCTTCCTTCGCGCGGCGCATATTTGTTGAGCTCATCGAGCACCAGGAAGAGGAGCGGGCGAGCCTGGCCGGCCCGTTCCTTCTCGTCGAAGGTTCTGCGGATGATGACCCCGACGACGAAGCGTTTGGCGCGATCGGGCAGGTTATGGATGTCGACCACGGTCACCTGTTGCTCGAGCTGGACCCTGTGTTTGGCGGCGTTGGGGATATCGCCGCGGATGAGCCGCCCCAAAGGCCTGACCGCTCCGTGCAGCCGTCTGATGAACGCGTTGACCGTTCCTGCGCCGATCGCCTGTCCGGCCCAGTCGGGGTCGTCCTGGACCCGTCCACTTATGAAGTCGACGAGTTGATTGAACGTACGGATCGCCACACCTTCGAGCTGTATCCCTCCTTCGTCGAGGGCGATGGCCAGCTTGAGCTTCGCGGCGACGTTATGGATCACCATGGTGTAGTGCTGCCGGTCGTCCTCTGCGTCCGCGAACAAGAAGGGCAGGAGCTCATCTGCGCAGAACTCGGCGAGCGTCCAGAAGAACGACGTGACACCCTCGGTTCGGGTGGTGACGTCGGGGCCGGCGTTCGCGTCGCCGAGTCGCGGGGGAGCGTAGAACGCGGCGCTCTTGAACGGGCCAGCCTCGAGTCCCAGACGGCGGTAGCGATCTCTCCCCTCGTCCGTGAGCTGGATGTTGCCATGGTCGAGGAACAGCAGGTCCTCTCCTTTGACGTTGAAGATGAGCGCCTTGGTGTTCACTGCCTCGGCGCCGAGGACCCCGGAGTTGAAGAGCCCGTAGAGCAAGAAGGTCGCGTAGGTCGTCTTGGTGGCGACTCCGGATATGCCGCTGATGTTGACGTGGGCGCCGCGGGTGCCGTCGAGGAACTCGAGGTTTACGAACAGTGGTTCGTTGTCTCTCATGAGACCGGCGGGGAGCCTCTTGTCCATGCCGTCGAAGAACAGCGCCTGGTCTCGCTCCTTGCCCTCGGCGCGCCGAACCCCGATCCCCGGCAGGGGCGGGACGAACACCTCGGGTTCGACGCGGGTGACGGTCACCTGAGCGGCTTCGCTGATGTGGCCGGGGAGAACCCCGTCCTCGATCAAGAAGACGTCGGAATCAAAGCGCGCTCCCTCATGGAGCGCCCTCACCTGGGAGACGACGCCGTAGACGTGCACCGGCTCGCGGCCCGGGAGCGGGCGCTCTGTCGCCACGACCTCGTCGAGCTGGAGAAACTGGTCCTCGCCGAGGCCGACCCAGAAGCTCAGCGGAGTCGAGTCCTGGGTACCCAGAACCCGCCCGACGTGCTCGGGGCTTCGCCCGTGCACTGTTTCGCTCATCTCCGATACCCCCTCGGGTCCCACTTGCCGCAGCGTTCTTGCCGCCGCGTTTCTCTATGGATGCCACCCTAAGACGGGGCTGTGACAGGTTTGCGATTTTCGGCAAAGACGGCGGCCTTTAGTACCCTGGCGCGATGAACCAGAAGCTCTACGGCGGACGCATCGAGCGGTTGCGTGATGCCACTGTCATCGGGGTGCTGCGAATGCCCTCGTCCGGGCTGGCCACCGAAGCCATCGGGGCCGGCGTCCGAGGAGGCTTCGAGGCAGTCGAGGTAACCATGAATACCCCGGACGCGACCGACGCGATTGCCGGGGTGGCGGGCAGCATCGAAGCGATGATCGGAGCCGGCACCATCACCGAGCCCGAGCAGGTCAAAGAGGCCTACGATGCCGGCGCCGAGTTCATCGTCACCCCGGTGATGGTTCCCGAGGTGGTCGAGGCGGCCCACAGCCTGTCGGTCCCTGTGGCGATGGGCGCGTCCACACCAACCGAGATCCTGGCGGCCCGGCGCGCCGGGGCCGACTGGGTCAAGGTCTTTCCCGCGGAGCAACTCGGCGGACCGGATTATCTCCGAATGGTCCTGGGCCCTCTGTCCGGCACGCCGGTCATGGTGACGGGCGGTCTGACCGCTGAGAACTACCTGAGCTACCTCGACGCAGGGGCTGAGCTTGCCGGCTTCACGACCGCCGTCTTCGACCCGCTCCTCGCTCGAGAGGGGCGCTACGACGAGATCGAGCGGCGCGCCATCGAGGTGTGC
Organism: Actinomycetota bacterium; assembly: GCA_030860245.1. Classification (GTDB taxonomy): domain Bacteria; phylum Actinomycetota; class CADDZG01; order CADDZG01; family WHSQ01; genus JACDDL01. The sequence continues at coordinate 8,211 of JALZIO010000237.1, forward strand.
CGGCGCCTCGACATCTACGCCACCGAGTAACGGTGAGCCCTCTGGCCGGGCGACTCGGAGCCCGGTGGAGCCGCAGGATGTCGTGACCCGGGAAACTCCGCAGGGTGGGTAGTTTCGGTCCATGCCACGTACCCATGAGGGACTCGTCCGGCTGATTGAGCGCCACGGCGTCACCGACCCACGGGTCATCGAGGCCTTTCGCCGGGTGGAGCGCCGCGAGTTCGTGCCGCAGGGCTCGGAGCACCTGGCCTACGGTGACCGGCCCGTCGGGCTCCCTCAGAGCCAGACGACGAGCCAGCCTTCCCTGATTGCGCGGATGCTCGAGGCCGCGGCTCCGGCATCCTCGGACCGGGCCCTCGAAGTGGGGACCGGCTATGGTTTCCAGACCGCCCTGCTGTCCCATCTCGTCGAGGAGGTGGTGTCGATTGAGCGCCGGCGCGAGCTCGCCGAGGCGGCGACGGTGAACCTCCGGCGCGCGGGGATCACCGGCGTCCAGGTGCGGCACGGTGACGGCTTCGCAGGGGCCGCCGATCGGGCGCCGTTCGGCGTCATCGTAGTATCCGCCGCCGCCTCCAGGGTGCCCGAGGCGTTGCTGGAGCAGCTGGCGGACGGGGGCCGCCTGGTGATTCCCGTGCGTGACGAGGCCGCCTCCACCGACAACGTGATGTCGATCACGAAGCGGGAGGGCGCACCGATGCCCGCGCGTCTGATCACGCCGGCGCGCTTCGTTCCGCTCGTCCCGGGCCCAGTGGAGGATTAAGCCCTGTCCGAGAACGACGCCTTGAGCGTCCGCCACAGCCTGTTGGATGCGTCCCAGTCCTCTTCGTGGGTCTGGAAGTTGAGCGCGAACCCGAGGTCCCCGGTCACGAACCCGAGGTCGATGGCATGGAGCTGAGTGCCACCTTCGCTGTAGGTGTACTCCCATTCGGCCGCGTCATAACCCTTGAAGGTAGTGGGGTCAATTCGGATCTCATCGTAGCCGGCGTGCGATGCACCGAAGCTGTCCGATAGCGTCTCCCAGGCACCTTCGGGCGACGGTCCCGGCCTGTCGGTCCACTCCACCCGAAGATAGGTCCCCGAAACCGGATCGCGCAGGTCGGCCTGGGTGGCACCGAAAGAGATCTCTTCCCACTCTGGGGGATGGCTCACGACGAATCCGGTGTCGCCGATCGAGAAGGTGCTCCAGGCGGCCGGAACACGGGGGCGTTTTCGACCCGGCCTGTCTCCTTCGTCACCCGCCCTGCCGCCCGTTCCATCGGGGCTGGTGCTCGGCGCGAGCAGGGCGGGGCCCCCGACGAAGGCCGCGACCACAAGTGCGATCCCTGCAAGGATGAACCCGACGGCGATCATCGGGTTGCGCTTGCGCACCCCGGCGGCGCGCCGGACGGGATCCGACTCTACCTGTCCGGACGTCACCCCCTCGGGTCGCGAAGGCGCGGCCCCGACATCTGAAGACGTCTTGAAATGCCCCGCGTCCATCGGGACCGTCGTCCCGCGCCTCTGGGTGCGCCCGGTGACATCATTCCCCTCGGAGCCCGCAGCCCGGCCCAGAGCGGCCCTGATCTCGGTCGGCCCGGGACGCTCGCCTGGTGATTTGGCGAGAAGCCCCTCGACCAGTGGTCCGAGCGGCCCGGCGCGCTCGGTGGGACGGGGGTCCTCATTGATGATGGCCGCCAGCGTCGGGATGACACCGGGTCGCTCGAACGGGGCACTTCCCTCCAGCGCGTAATAGAGGGTAGCGCCGAGCCCCCAGAGGTCGGATTCCGGTGCGCTCGGCGCCCCCGAGGCCTGCTCGGGCGCCATGAACGCCGGTGACCCCAGCACCAGGCCGGTGGAAGTGATCCTCGTGTCGTCCTGCAGGGTTGCGATCCCGAAGTCGCTGAGCTTCGACCGGCCATCCGGCATCACCATGATGTTGGCCGGCTTCACGTCCCGGTGGATGATCCCCTTCGCATGAGCCGTCTCCAGGGCCCCGAGTACGCTCAGCCCGAGGCGGGCGGTGCGCGCAGGGGTGAGAGGGCCGTCGGCGGCGACGAGCTCGACGAGCGTCCTGCCGTCGAGCAGCTCCATCACTATAAATGTCTGACCCTCGTGATCCACGACGTCGAAGATCATCACTGCACCCGAGTGGTTCAGGCTCGCCGCCGCGCGCGCCTCACGCAGGACCCGGGAGCGGATCGTGTCCCTCTCGGAGGGTGCGACGCCGTCGGGGAGAGAGACCTCTTTGATGGCGACGTCACGGCGCAGGAGGAGATCCTCACCCCTCCATACCACGGCCATCCCCCCGCGGCCCAGGATGGAAACGAGCAGGTATCGGTTGGCTACGCGCCTCGGGTCACTGTGCTGAACCATGGCGTTTCAAAATAGCGTCACGGCTCGGCGGGCGCGCCGGGGAAGGTGGGGCTCCGGCTCAGGCGGCGTCCGGCCGGCGTTTCGGCGCCGGGATGGGTCGGGCGGTAGTACACCCACCCAGAGGC
>JALZIO010000243.1 GCA_030860245.1 Actinomycetota bacterium
GAGTACGTCGGCGCCTTCGCACGCTGGCTCGCGGTGCACAAAGAGGAGGTCATGGACCTGCTGAAGGTGCGGGGGGCGCTCGACGAGCTAGCCGCAGAGGGCGCTGCTCAGCAGGCCGATGAGCCGGCGATGAAAAGCATCCAAGAGGCACACGAAGCGTTCACGTCCGCGGCTCGGAAGCCGGATGTAAAGCTCGATCGACTCGTGCATCTAGACATCGCCTTTCATCAAGCCATAGCCGAAGCAAGCGGCAGCACGCTGCTGATGCATCTCCTGCAGGATCTCAACCAGCATCTCGGCGAGTCCCGAAAGATAACGCTGGCCCCCAGCGGCCGCCCACCCAAGTCCGCAGCCGAACACGCCTTGATTCTCGACTCGATATTGAAGCGCCGCCCCGCGGAGGCAAAACGGGCCGTGGCAACCCACCTCGCCGCAGTCAGAACGGCGGTGAGCGATTTCGAGGCGATGAAGTCGGCCGTTGAGGACCTTCCCGCGGGTGCCGCGCTGAGCCAATAGGGAGGAGCCACATGTCAACAGGAGTCACTGCCGAGACGGGACGGACGGCGTGGACTGCGCTCGAATTGCCGGCCCCGGTTCAATCGTTCGTGAAGGCCGGCGGGGGCCATTTGGAAAGCCGGGATCCTGCAACGGGCGAGATCGTGGCCACCGTGCGCGGTTCGACGGCCGAAGATGTGGCCGTCGCAGTCGAACAAGCCCGTGACGCCTGGAAGCGCGGCGGCTGGAGAAGCGACGGAGCGCTGAGGGCCCGCGTGCTCTACGGGTTCGCCCAGGCCTTGAGGGCCGACCGGGAGCGTCTCGCGGAGCTTCTGACCCGTGAGCAGGGTAAGACCATTCACGAGGCGCGTCTCGAGATCACCGGCTCAGCCGACATGACCGAGTACTACGCGGGCCTTGCGCGCGCCATGTACGGCCGGTCGATGGTCCTCGACGATGACGTTCAGTCTGTCGTTCTGCGAGAGCCGATGGGTGTTGTTGCAGTAATCACACCGTGGAACTGGCCTCTGACTCTTCTGGTGCGTTCGCTGGCGCCGGCTCTGGCCGCGGGCAACGCGTGCATCGTCAAGCCCGCCAGCCTCACGCCCGCGATCACGGTGGCGGCCCTGGAGCTGCTCGACGGGCAGCCGGACATGCCACGGGACATCCTTTCGTGTGTCATCGGCTCCGGCGCCGACGTGGGGGATTCACTTGTCGGCAGCGATGGCGTCGACATGATCGCTTTCACCGGCGAGACCCAGACAGGAATCAACGTGATGAAGCGAGCTGCGGAGGGGTTGCGCAAGGTCGCCCTCGAACTCGGCGGCAAATCGCCAAACATCGTTTTCGGCGATGCAGATATGGACAAGGCGCTGGCGGGCACCGAGAACGCCATCTTTACAACATGCGGTCAGATATGCACGGCAGGGAGCCGCCTCCTGGTCGAAGATCGAGCTTACGACGAGTTCGTTTCGCGGCTCGCAGACACGACTCGCAACCTGCGCGTCGGCGACGGCCTTGACGAAGCAAATCAACTGGGGGCGGTCGTTTCGGCCAACCAACAAGAAACAATCCTCGAGTATGTGGAGGCCGGCAAGAAGGAAGGGACACTGGTGGCGGGGGGCAGCGCCCTGACCGGCGAGGCGTATGACCGGGGTAGCTTCGTCGCCCCGGCTGTCTTCACCGATCTTTCACCCCGATCCCGGCTCATCCAGGAGGAAATCTTCGGACCCGTGCTGACGGTCCAGCGATTCGCCGACGATGACGAGGCTATTGCTCTTGCGAACAGCACCGACTATGGGCTGGCGGCCGGGGTGTGGACACAGAACTTGAATCGAGCCTGGCGGGTCGGGCGCGCACTCGATGCCGGAACGGTCTGGATCAACACCTACCACCACTTCTACCCCGAAGCCGAGGTGGGCGGCTACAAGCATTCTGGGATCGGCCGCCAACAAGGGGTCGAGGGAATTCATGAGTTCACCGAGACCAAGCACATCAACTTCGACGGCAGCTCGACCCTATGGTGACCCAGGACGCTCCCGAGATCCACGATCGGCCGCTGGCCGGAAGCGTTGCAGTCGTAACCGGTGCCGCGCGCGCCATCGGGCAAGAGATTGCGGTGACGCTGGCGGCGCGAGGCGCGACCGTGGTCTCGATCGACCTCGCGCCCGCCACCGACACTGTGTCAACGATCCGGGCGGCGGGAGGCGAGGTCGTCGATCTGACCGCGGATGTCGCCGATGAGAGTTCCGTTCAGCAGGCTTTCGATGCCATCGACGGACGTTTCGGCCGCATTGACATCCTCGTCAACAATGCCGGTCTGTTCGCAGGCCTCGAACGGCGTCCCTTTTGGGCCATAGATGCAGCCGAATGGGATCGCGTGACCACCGTCAACATCCGGTCGGTGTGGCTATGCACCAAGGCAGCGGCCGTCTCCATGCGGTCTGAGGGTGCAGGGCGCATAGTGCATCTTTCGTCCAACACCATCACCTTCGGTATGCCCAACCTGCTGCATTACGTGGCGTCAAAAGCGGCGGTGGTCGGCATGACCCGCAGCATGGCCCACGAACTGGGACCGTACGGTGTGACGGTCAACGCAGTCGCGCCGGGTCTGGTCACGACCGAAATAACCAAGGAGTGGGTTTCGGAGGACTATCGCCGGCAGGTCGCCGAAGGACAGTGCATCAACAGTGCCATCTTGCCCGCAGACATCGCAAACACGGTCGCGTTTCTCTGCGGGCCCGAGGCCCGGATGATCACAGGACAAACCATTCTGGTAAACGGCGGCGCCACCATGGGCCCGGCATGAAGCACTCGATCTCACTCAAATTCATGTGGAACGACCGAGAGCTACCCGAGCGCGCCAGGCGGGCGGCTGAGCACAACTTCGACATGGTCGAACTGTGGGACTGGCGGCATGAGCCCATCGACGAGCTCGCGGCCGCCTGCCGGGAGACGGGGATAGAGATCGCAGGGTTCTTCGGACATTCCTATGGAGGGCTGCGCGACCCGTCACAACGCGATGAGGTGTTGTCCTCGCTAGCCGAATCGGTAGAGGTGGCCCAGCGCGTCGGCGCCACTCAACTGCATATGTTCTCCGACGATATAGGGCACGACTCGATCGTCAAAAAGCCCCCCTCGCTTCCCTGGGAGTCCCAGTGGCAATCGTGCCTGGAGGGTCTGAGGGAGTGCGCGGCTTTGGTCGAAGGAAAGAGCATCAACCTGGTTCTCGAGTCCATCAACACCGTGTTCGTCCCCGGATACTTCCTCAGTCACGCAGGCCACTCGCTTGCCCTCTGCCGGGCGATTGATCACCCACAGGTCACGATGTTCTTCGATTGTTTCCACCAGCAGCTCGTAGCAGGACGCCTCATCGAGAACCTGGTCGAGGCTCTTCCCTGGACCCAGGCGGTTCACATCGCCGACGTCCCCGGCCGCCATCAACCCGGTACCGGCGAGATCAACTTCCACGGCATCAAGCGGGTTCTCGACGAGCAAGGCTACGACCGGCAGCTGACGTTCGAGACGGTGCCCAAGGACGACGACAGCGAGACCGCCGTAACCGACATCAAAGAGGTGTGGGCGTTCTAGATGCGTGGCCTAGAAGAGATGTCGGTGCTCGTTACGGGCGCGGGGCGCGGCATCGGGCTGGCGGTAACGGAGCGCCTGACGGAAGAAGGCGCCCTGGTGGCTGCTGCCGACCTGACCGATCCGGTTGCTTGTGAAGGAGCCAAGGCTCGGCTCAGCGGCGACGTAACCTCCGAGGAAGATGTGGCACGCATCCTCGACGAGGCCTGGGATGCGCTGGAGGGAGTCGATGCACTCGTCCTCTGCGCAGGCATTCACTGGGTCGGGCCCACACACGAAATGGCCCCCGATGACTTCGATCGCGTCCTAGCAGTGAGTGCGCGCGGTACCTTCCTCTGCTGCCGTGCAGCACTTCCCCGCATGGTCGATAGAGAGTCCGGGCACATCCTGACCTTTGGCTCGACCGCAGCAGTTGCCGGTGCTCCCGGATTGACGGCGTATGCGGCCGCCAAGGGAGCCGTGCTGCAGATGACCCGCTCAATCGCTGCGGAGTATGCTCCCATCGGGATCCGTGCCAATTGCCTTTGCCCCGGCGCCACGAACACGCCGTTGTTGCGTGAGCTAATGGCCGATCGTGAAGATCCCCAGAAGTTCCGGGACGCCCATCCCATCGGGAGGTTCGCCGAGCCCGAAGAGATAGCGGCTGCGGCGGCCTGGCTGCTCAGCGACGACGCCTCCTACATGGTTGGGGCGACGGTGATGTGCGACGGGGGGTTTACGACCGTATGAGCGGGCACATCGCGTTGATCACGGGCGGGGCGCAGGGCATCGGCGCAGCGGCGGCGCGGAGGTTGGCGCGCCGCGGAGATGGAGTGTGGCTTGCGGACCTCGAGGATAAACGTGCGGCGGGTGAAACGCTCGCCGGCGACCTGAGCGGACGGTTCGTCGCCATCGACGTAACCAACCCTGGAGAGGTAGACCAAGTGGTCAAGGGGTGCGATGGACTTGATGTGCTCGTCAACTGCGCCGGGATAACCGTCCCCGGCGAACCCGTCGATGAGGTGTCGCCCGAGCACTGGAATGCTCAAATAGCAGTGAACCTGACAGGCACTTGGCTGTGCCTTCGGGCTGCGGTGGTCTCCATGCGCCGGCGCGGATGGGGGCGCGTGGTCAACCTGGCATCCGGCCTTGCGACGCGCGGGATGCCGGGGAGCGCCGCCTACGCCGCCTCGAAGGCGGGGGTCACTGGTTTGACCAGAGCCGCAGCAGCGGATCTGGCGCCACACGGCATCACCGTGAACGCGGTGGCCCCCGGCTACGTCGATACCCCCATGACCCAGGGGTTCCCGGACAACCTGCGGGCCGCCCGGCTGGCCGAGATAGGAATGGGCCGCTTCGCCGACCCCGACGAGATCGCTGCGGTCGTCGAGTTCCTATCCTCCGAGGATGCCGGTTACGTCACCGGAGAGGTCGTCGGCGCGAGCGGCGGTTTCAGGATTTGCTAGCCACGACCCTACGATCTACGGGAGTGTCATGAGCCTGTCGATGGAAAAGCTCGACAAGGGAGAGCTTCTGGAACTCTACCGCAAGATGGTCCTGATCCGGCGCTTCGAAGAGAAGGCTTCTGAATTGCGACAGGCTGGTTTCATCCCCGGTTTTCTCCATCCATACATCGGTCAGGAAGCTGTTGCCACCGGCGCCTGTGCCGCCCTCGAAGACTCTGATGTGATCACGAGCACGCATCGGGGGCACGGACACATGCTGGCACGCGGCGCCGATCCAAGGCGCATGTATGCCGAGCTCTACGCCCGCAAGGGCGGATACAACCGCGCCAAGGGGGGGTCCCTCCACATGATCGACACGGAGCTAGGCTTCCTCGGTGCGAACGGCATCGTGGGCGGGGGCATACCGCTTGCCACCGGCGCAGCGTTGCAGCTCAAACGCACGGGGTCGACCGGGGTTGCGGTGAGCTTTTTCGGCGACGGGGCAACCAATCAGGGGAGCTTTCACGAATCGCTCAACCTCGCGTCGTTGTGGAAGCTCCCAGTGATATTCGTGTGCGAAAACAATCTCTACGGCGAATTCACCCCGCAGGACAAGCATCAACCCATACGCGACATCGCCCGGCGCGCCGATTCTTACGCGATGACCGGGGAAATCGCCGACGGCAACGACGTCCTCGACATGCTCCGGGTCGCGTCGGAGGCCGTCAATCGAGCGCGCGCCGGTGCCGGGCCGTCGCTGGTCGAAGCCAAGACCTACCGGCATCGCGGGCATTATGAGGGGGACATGGGCCGTTATCGATCGGCTCAGGAAGTCGAGGAGTGGATGGCAAAGGACCCGATTCTGAATCTCGAGACAGGGCTTCTGCAAGATTCACGCGTTGCGCAGGAAGAGCTCGACGAGGTCCGAAACAGCCTGGAAGAGGAGCTCGATGCGGCGGCCGAGTTCGCCGCGGCAAGCCCGCATCCTCAGCCCGGCGAGGCGCTCGAGGATGTCTTCGCCGCGCCAGACGGGGTGACATCGACATGACCACCATGACCTACGCCCAAGCCATCCGCGAGGGCCTCGACGAGGCCATGGGCGCCGACGACAATGTGTTCCTGATCGGCGAGGACATCGGCGAGGCGGGCGGTGTCTTCGGCGTGACCAAAGGCCTGTGGGACAAATACAAAGACAGGGTCTTCGACACGCCAATCTCCGAAGAGGCGCTGGTGGGCGCTGCAGCCGGGGCCGCACTCCTCGGCGGACGGCCGATCGCCGAGATCATGTTCAGTGACTTCTCGACCCTGGCCATGGACATGCTGGTCAATCAGGCAGCCAAAACCAGTTACATGACCGGCGGGCGGCTATCCTGCCCCATCACCGTGCGTATGGTTACCGGAACCGCCGGGGCCACCGCAGCGCAACATTCCCAGAGTCTAGAAGCCTGGTTTACGCATACGCCGGGGCTGAAGTGCGTTGCGCCTTCCACGCCCGCCGACGCCAAGGCACTGATCAAGACCGCCATAGGGGACCCGGACCCCGTGATGTTCTTCGAACACAAGATGCTCTACAACATGAAAGGTGAAGTTCCGGCCGAGTCCGATGTGCTGCCCCTGGGCAAGGGAACCGTAGTGCGCGACGGAACGGATGTGACCATCGTCTCCTATCTCAAGACGCTACACGAGAGCGTCAAGGCAGCAGAGCAACTCGATAAGGACGGCATCTCGGCCGAGATCTTCGATCCCCGTAGCCTCATGCCCTTCGACCGAGAAGGTTTCGGCGCGTCGCTCGAGCGCACCGGCCGGCTGGTCATCGCCCATGAGGCCCCGGCAACAAACGGATTCGGCGCCGAGATCGCGGCGATTGCGAGTGAGGATTTCTGGAGCCTGCTGAGGGGCCCGATCGTTCGGGTCTGCGGCCGGGATACACCGGTCCCCTACGCCCCGGAGCTCGAAGGCTTCGTGCTCCCGGACGCCCAACGCATCACAGACACCGTGCATCAGATGATGAAGCAGGAGGTGGCGACGAGAGCATGATGCCGAAAAGAGCCAGTGATGGCTGAGGTCGTCAAACTGCCGAAGTTCGGGCTCACGATGGAAGAGGCCTCGGTATCGGAATGGTCGGTCGACGTGGGCGAAGAGGTGGCCAAGGGGCAGGTCCTCGCCATCATCGAAAGTGAGAAGGTCGAGATGGAGCTTCCTTCGCCTGCATCGGGCATCGTTGCCGAGCACCTCGTGGCCAAGGGGGCCACGGTGGCCGTCGGAGAGGATGTTGCCATCATCGCCGCCGACAAAGAAGAGCTGTCCAACCTCAGCAAAGAATAGGGGGCGCCGTGCCGGTAGTGACCGTCCAGATGTGGGAGGGTCGAACCTCAGAACAAAAGCACAACCTCATGCGCGCCTTGACGGACGCCATGGTCGAATATGCCGGTGCCCGTCCCGAGGCCCTGCACATAGTTATCCAGGAGATTCCCAAAGAGAATTGGGGCAGCGCAACCACACTGGGAGTTGACCGGAGAGAACCATGACCGTCGAATTACTTGATCCGGCTAGGACCGCGCTGCTCGTAATAGACATGCAGAACGCTTTCTGCCACTCGCAGGGCACCCTCGGCGTCTCCGGCGTCGATGTCGAACCGGCGCAACGGATCATTCCACCCGTGCGCAAGCTCGTCGAGGGCTGTGGTGCGGCGGGAATCCCCATCTTGTGGACTCTGCAGGAGCACTTCGCCACAGACCACAGTCGCGGAAAGAAGCGGTTGGCATCCCACACCTCGAAGCGGAAGCAGGTTTCCGCCCTGGCGGGAAGCTGGGACGCCGAGATCGTGGACGAGCTGGCGCCGTTGGCCTCCGATCCGACGCTCGTTGTCAGGAAGCACCGCTTCGGCGCGTTCTACCAGACGCGGCTCGAAAAAGTGCTCAACATGATGGGGGTCGAGGCGCTCCTCGTAACCGGTGCGACAACAAACGCGTGCGTCGAAACCTCTATTCGCGAGGCTTACCTGCGCGACTACGACGTCGTGGCGGTAACCGACTGCATAGCAGGAGTTCGGGAGGAATGGGTTCCTACCGCACACGAAGTTTGGGCCCAATACTTCTGCGAGCTTGCGACATCGGAGGAAGTGGAGGGCTGGCTCGACAGCTCGGCCGCGCCGCGTGCACTGGCGCTGGGACACATTCTTCTGCAGGTCACCGATCTGGACGCCGCCGAGCACTTCTACCTTGGACTCCTGGGCCTCACGGTCAAAAAGCGGGAGAAGTTCCGTGACGGACGCCCGCTCCTGGTGACCAACGAGGGCCTGGGGCTGACGGACGGCGGACCGAATGGGCGCGGCCCGGTCGAGCACATAGCTTTCCGGGCCCGTGATGTCCCCGCCATGGCGGACCGGGCGCGCGCTTCAGGAGTCACGATCATTCGGGGGCCGGAGCGGAGCTCCTACGGCCGGTCGTTGTATCTCGCCGACCCGGACGGCAATCAGGTCGAGTTGTTCGGCGCGCCGGAAAGCGCCCCTTAGCGTGGCTTCCGAAACCCAGGCGAGGGCCGGGCTCGCAGAAGAGATCGTGCGCAAGATGCGCGACGCCATGCAAGCCGGGCGCATCGACGCGCTCGTGCCCATGTCTCCCGACAATCTCGCCTACACCGCCGGCACGGTTCCGCCGTCCTTGAAGACGGTCCGGCTGCGGCTTGCCGCCTGCATCATCCCGCAGGAGGGAGACACCGAAGCCGTCGTTGTGGGTCTCGAAGGGCCATTGATGGCGACGCAGTCGCGGATGGGAATGACGACGACCTATCGCGAGTTCGCAGAGAACGCCGTGGACAAAGTGGCCGCCTCCCTGGTGCAGAGGGGCCTGGACGCGGGCCGCATCGGGATCGAGGAGACCTATCTGCCGGTTGCTTTCTATCGGGCCTTGGAGGATTCACTTCCCGAAGCCGACCTGGTCGCCGCCGATGGGCTTCTGTCTGAGATCCGCTCGCTCAAGTCGGGGCGCGAGATAGAGCTAATCCGGGACATCGGAACGGCAGCGCAGCGAATCGCCGAGGACTGCGCCGCCCGGGTCGCGACCGGCGCCACCGAGCAGGATCTGGGGAGCTTGATAGCCGAAGACTACGCTGCGGCGGGCGGAGACGAGTTGACGATGCTGGTCGTCGGTTCGGGCGAACGGTCGGCTCATCCCAACGCGCCGCCCACCGAAAAGGTCATGGCACCCGGCGAGATCGTGCGCCTCGATGTCATCGGCACCAAGAAGAACTACTACTCCGATGTCGCACGGACGGCGGTCGTCGGCGAGCCGACATCGGAGCAACAAAAGATCTACGACCTCTTGATGCAAGTCCATGAGCAGTCACTAGAGGCACTTCGGCCCGGCGTCCAGACCTCAGACGTCTACCGAATCTACAAGAACGCCATGGAAAGGGCGGGGCTTCCCCCGTACCATTTCGTGGGCCACGGTCTCGGAGTGACGCTGCACGAAGAGCCGTTCATCAACGAGTTCAAGTCTGTGCAGATACAGGAAAACATGGTCCTCTGCATCGAGCCCTTGACAATGCTCGAGGGGCGCTTCGGCATGCAAATCGAAGATGAGGTCATAATCACTTCAGACGGCTACGAACCAATCACCCGCGCCGGCGCAATGCTGCGGATCGACGGCTAGCCCGTGCAAATCACCGGCTGTGAGGTATTCATGGTCGCCCTCCCCTCGCGCCGGGACCACACATGGGCGAGCAAGATGACAACTCCCATTGGCCATCATGCGATCGTCCGGGTGGACACCGACGAAGGCATCAGCGGGTGGGGAGAAGCTCCAGCAATCGCCACGTGGGGGGGCTCGTCGATGCGCTATTACGGGGAGACTCCCGAAACGGTGCGCCACATCGTTTGGGACTATCTCATCCCCCGCCTAACCGGCGCCGACCCCACGCGCTTGGGGGCCGTGCATGTGCTCATGGACGAAGTGGTGAAGGGGCACCCCTATGCCAAAGCTGCGGTCGACGTCGCATGCCACGACATTGCGGGCAAGGCTTTGAACGTGCCGGTGCATCTCCTGCTCGGCGGCGCCCAGCGCGACCGTATCGAAGTCGCCCACTCACTCGGCATCATGGAAGTGGACCGATGCGTCGCCGAGGCCGAACAAGCTGTGGCCGAGGGGGCAACGGCCATCAAGTGCAAGACGGGGCTCGACCCGCGACGCGACCTAGAGCTCGTACACCGGCTGAGAGACAAGGTGGGGGCGGATGTTCGCATCCGCGTTGACGCCAACGAGGGTTACAAGACCGTCGGCGAGGCCATCTCGGTCGGTCGCGCCCATGAGCCCGATGGCATCTTCCTCTACGAGCAGCCTGTAGC
>JALZIO010000093.1 GCA_030860245.1 Actinomycetota bacterium
GAGATGGGCCACGACGTCGTCGATCGCACGGTGCTGCGGCTGCTGAAGGCCAAGGGCTACAGCCTGCAAGCGAACAAGAAGACGCGCGAGGGCGCCCAGCACCCCGATCGTGACGCGCAGTTTGCGCACATAAATCAGACGGTCACCGAGGCGATCGCGGCCGGCCAGCCGGTGATCAGCGTGGACACCAAGAAGCGTGAGTTGGTCGGCGATTTCAAGGCCGTCGGCCGCGAGTTGGAGCCCACGGGCAAGCCCGTGGAGGTCCGTGGGCACGACTTCAAGGACAAAGAGCTCGGGCACGCGATCCCCTACGGCGTCTATGACCTGATCGCCGATGAGGGCTGGGTCTCGGTCGGCATCACGCGTGACACCGCGCCGTTTGCGGTCAACTCGATCCTGTCGTGGTGGGAGCACCTGGGCCGCCAGCGCTACCCCGACGCCACGAGCCTGACGATCACCGCCGACTGCGGCGGCAGCAACTCCAGCCGCACCCGGCTGTGGAAGGTCGAGTGCCAGCGCCTGGCCGATCAGACCGGGCTTGAGATCGTCGTCTGCCACTTCCCTCCGGGCACCAGCAAGTGGAACAAGATCGAGCACAGGATGTTCAGCTTCATGAGCCTCAACGCGCGCGGCAAGCCGCTGGAGAGCATCGAGGTCATCGTCAACCTGATCGCCGGCACGACGACCACCATGGGCTTGAAGATCTACGCCCAGCTTGACGACCGCACCTACGAGAAAGGCGTCGAGGTCACCGACGAGCAACTCGCGGCCGTCAACATCATCCGTGATGGGTTCCACGGCGAATGGAACTACGCCATAACACCATCACTTACTAAGTCGTGAGCCCTATCACGCCGACTGGTCGGTATGCCAGGGACTCGCCCACGGCATCGGCGTCCATCATGGCCAGCTGCCGCGCTCGGTGGCGCACTTCATGGTGCGGGCCTTCAAGGAGCGGCGCCTGCGCTTTCTCATCTGCACCTCGTCGCTCATCGAAGGCGTCAACACCCCGGCCAAGAATGTGATCGTCTTCGACAAGAAGGTCGGTCGCGTGAACTTCGACTTCTTCGACTTCGGCAACATCCGGGGCAGGTCGGGGCGCATGGCGGTCCACCACGTCGGCCGTGTCTTCCTTTTCCATGACAAGTCCGACGAGCAGTTGCCCGACATCGACATCCCGGCGCTCAGCCAGCCCGACGACGTGCCGTCGAGCCTGCTGCTCGGCCTTGAGCCCGACGAGCTCACCGACGTTTCCCGGCGGCGCCTAGACGACCTGTTGGGCGACAATCCCCTGCCTGAGCCGTTGCTGCGCGCCAACGTTGGGCTTGACGCCGAGCGCCAGGCTGAGGCGGCTGCCGCCATCGAGCAGCGCCTCGACCACTACGCCCCCCTTCTGGCCTGGCACGGGATGCCCCACCGTGACGAACTGGAGGCCGTCTGCGAGGTGATCTGGAAGCACCTCAACGGCGGCCGGCGGGAGCACGGCGCTTTCTCCGCCAAGCAGCTGAGCACTCGCATCAGCATGCTGCGCGACAGCGCCGATGTGCGAAGGATGGTAGCCGACCAGCTTGAAAATCCGTACCACATCGAACGCGGCACCAGCGTCGACGAAATTGTCGAAGACATCTTGGACTTCATGCGTTTCTGGGCCAATCACACCTTCCCACGGCTGCTCGTGGCGCTTGACCGCATCGCCAAGCACATCCTCACACAGCACGGTCGTCCCAAGGGGGACTTCACAGTCTTCGCAGTGCAAGTGGAAAACCTCTTTCTCCCGGTGCCGCTGCTCGCGCTTGAGGAGTACGGGCTGCCGCGAACGATCGGACAAAAACTGTCCGGCCGCCTCCAGCTCCACGGGGACCTGGATTCGGCGTTGGCGCGGTTGTCCGCCCTCGAACCGGAACCGTCCGGTTTGACGCCCTTCGAGCTGGAGGTGTTGGCTGACGTGCGCGGCTCCTTACCGGCCGTGTCCTAGCACGCGCGCGAGTCGGCCGCGGCGAAAGCCTGTCGTTCCGCGCGCCAATCACCAGAGTCCCACTCTCGGTGGGCCCCGACGCTTTACTCCATCGTCGAGCGTGATGCTCCGCGGCCACAACGTCAGCGCCGGCTTCGCCATGGCCACTGTCGCTTTCGGGGAGGGTGTTGCAAAGCCGAGCCGGAGAACGCGGACCGCCGGGCCGGACCTCCGCGCTGAGGAGCCGGCCGAAGCGCGCGTAGCCCTCGGTGTCAGCTGACGTGGTCCGGCCGGCTCCCGTGGCCCCTCTCGTCGAAAGCGACATTCTCCTCCTTGAGCCGAAGAAGGCATCGCTCCAAGGCGTGGGTCGCGCTGGCACTGCTCTCCCAGGTGGGCGGCACCCATCCACCCGACCACAGCACACGGTGGGGAGCGGGGAAGTGCGGGAGCGTCGCTGGGGCGTGTCCGACGGCGCGAGCGGCGGACGTGTCCCCCGCACCGCAATCGAGATGTCGCCGTACGTGGTCCACTCTCCGGGTATGGAGGAAGCCCGCCATGCGCCGCCCGGTGGCGGCTCGCCCCCGCCTTCCGCGGGGTGTGCGGACCCCTACATTGCGCTCGCCCGGTTCGTCCAGACCTCCTCGAGGACGCCACGGTCCTTGAGCGCCCTTGAGCGGTCTGGAGTGTTGGCGGCTCGTAGTTGATCTCCGAAGAGATCTCATTGGCGCACAGCCCCGCGTCGGTGTCGATGAGCAGTTCCGCG
>JALZIO010000272.1 GCA_030860245.1 Actinomycetota bacterium
ATCGGAGGGAACCATCTCATCCACGCCCTCAGGCGCAACGTGAATTTGAAGATCCTGCTATTCAACAACCAGATCTACGGGCTGACGAAAGGTCAGTACTCGCCGACCTCAGAGCAGGGAAAGGTGACCAAGTCGACGCCGTTCGGTTCCGTGGAGCAGCCCTTCAACCCGATCTCCCTTGCGCTGGGGGCCGAGGCGACTTTAGTCGCCCGGACGATTGACGTCGAGCGCAAGCATCTGCCTGAGATGCTTAGGCGCGCTGCCGCTCATCGCGGCTCGGCGTTCATCGAGATCTATCAGAACTGCAACATCTTCAACGACGGAGCGTTTCTTGCGCTGACTTCCAAAGATGGACGGACCCAGAACCGCATTTATCTCGAGCACAACCGACCGATTCGTTTTGATCGCGATGGCTCGAAGGGGATACGCATGACCGGCGCGGGGCATCTCGAGGTTGTAGATGTGTCCGAAGTCGGAGAGGAAGAGCTGCTCGTGCACGATGAGCACCGCTACGATGCAGGCCTGGCCTTTGCGCTGTCGAGGTTGTCCGCCGGCCCGCACGGACCGACCCCACTCGGTGTCTTCCGTCAGGTGGAGCGCCCCGTCTACGGTGACGGAATGGAGAGCCAACTGCGCGCCGCTGCGGCCGATCAGGGCCCCGGTGACCTCGCCAAGCTCCTCTCCTCGGGCGACACATGGGATGTCGACTGAGTGTCGGAGGGCATGGCCCCCGGCGCCGACGAGAGAGTTGAACGGCTCGCCCGCAGCCTTCTGAGATCGACCGATGAGGATGCGGCGGCGATCGACGATATCGAAACGGCGCGCCGAGCCGCGGTTGCACGACTCCAAGATTCCGAGGCACGCACCTACGATCCAGCGGTGACCGATCCCGATAGCCCAGGCGTGATCCGCCGGACCTCCGAGGAAACGGCGACCGACGAAGAGGCCGAGGAGCAGCTTTGACGCGCGAGGGCGACATGAGCGACCTCCTCGAAGCGGCGCTCGACGCCGCTACCTCCTCGGGCGCCTCGTACGCAGACGTGCGCGGTGTCGAAGCCAGGACGGAGTCTCTGGGGGTCAAAGGCCCCGCCGTCGAGTCCCTCGACCGTTTCGACTCGCTCGGCTTCGGTGTGCGGGTGCTCGTTGACGGTGCGTGGGGATACGCGTGTTCGGCCGAGCTCGACTCCGCCGAAGCGGCGTCCACAGCCCGCGCCGCGGTCGAGATCGCCAGCGCCAGCGCCACCGCCATGACCTACCCTACCGAGCTCGTGCCGGAGCCCGTGCATCGGGATAGCTGGGTGTGCCCTATGGAGCGCGATCCGTTCACTGTGACGCTCGAGGAGAAGCTCGAGCTGCTTACCTCGGCAACGGCGAGGATGCAGGTGTCGCCAAAGATAAGGACGACGCGCGCAACCATGGATCTGCTCGGTCAGAGGACGTGGTTTCTGTCGTCAGAGGGAAGTTCGATCGACCAGTCCTTTGTGCAGAGTGCTGCGGGAATCGAGGCGGTCGCGGTTGACGGCTCCGAGGTCCAGCAGCGTTCCTATCCCGGCTCCTTTCGCGGGCACTTCGCTTCGGGGGGCTACGAGGTCGTCACCGAGATGGACCTAGTCGCCAATGCGGAGCAGACTGGAGAGGAAGCCGTAGCGTTGCTAACGGCGGCGCTATGCCCGTCAACCGTCACTTCCGTTGTGCTCGATGGACATCAGACGATGCTCCAGGTGCATGAGTCTGTGGGGCATCCGACCGAACTCGACCGTGTCCTCGGGATGGAGGCGGCATTTGCGGGAACGTCCTTTGTGGGGATTCCCGATCTGGGCTCTCTGCGCTACGGGTCCGAGTTGGTCAATATCAACTCGGATGCGACGATTCTCGGCGGGCTTGGATCTTACGGATATGACGACGAAGGAGTAGCAGCGCAACGCGTCGACCTCGTGAAAGAAGGCATTCTGGTCGGCTTTCAGACCTCGCGCGAGACGGCGGCGAAGATCGGCGCCGACAGGTCGAACGGCACCATGCGCGCCGAAGGGTGGGAGAACTTTCCCTTGATACGGATGCCGAACATCAACTTGCTTCCAGGCAAGGGGAGGTTGGAGGACCTTTTGGCCGATGTGGACGACGGCATCTACATGGCTACCAACAAGTCGTGGTCGATCGATGACAAGCGCTTGAACTTCCAGTTCGGTTGCGAGATCGCCTGGGAGATCAAACACGGACGGCTCGGGCGAATGCTTAGAGATCCGCGTTACACGGGCATAACACCGGTTTTCTGGGGGTCCTGTGATGCGATTGCGGGCCCCGAGGAGTGGAAGGTGTGGGGAACCCCCAATTGCGGCAAAGGGCAGCCCGGACAGACGATGCGGGTCGGCCACGGTACCTCGCCGGCGCGCTTCCGCAACGTGTCCACCGGCGTGACGAGTTGAGCTCCGGCGAACTTCCCCTTAGCGCCGGAGCAGCCCGGCGCGCCGCTCAGGCCGTCCTCGACACCCCCGGAGCCGATGGTGTCGAGGTCCTCGTTAGTGCGTCTGCAACCGGCGTGACTCGTTTCGCAAACTCGGAAATCATCCAGAACATCGCTCGGAAAGAGGTGCGGGCCTACGTACGCGTTGCCGTCGCCGATCGCATTGCCTCCGCCGGAACCAACCAGCTCGACGCCGAGCATATGAAGGGCGCTGTGGCCCGTGCATTGGAGGCCGCACGTGCCACTCGTGGCGACGCCGACTTCCCCGGGTTCGCCCGGCCGGATAGGGACGGGCGCGCCCAGGCGGTGGGGCGATGGGACGACGCGACTGCAGCTGCCTCACCCGCCCGGCGCGCCGAGGCTGTGAACCAGATCCTGCGAGCGTCCGATTCAGGCAACGCGGCCGGGGTCTACGAGACGAGCTCGTATGCTTTTGGTGTCTTCTCGTCTGCCGGCATCGACTGCTTCGACGCCTACACGCGTTGTGCAATGACCTGCCTGGTGGACAACGGGGAGTCGACCGGTTGGGGCGACAGCTCGTCGCATGCGATGGCAGAGGTCGATGTTGAGGCCGCGGCGCGCCGGGCCGCCCGAAAAGCGGAGGCGAGCAAGAAACCCCGCCCGGCCCCCCCGGGCACCTATGAGGTGGTGCTGGAGCCGGCCGCGACGGGCACGATCCTTGAATATCTGGCCTACGCGGGGTTCGGCGCCAAGCAGGTCCTCGAGGACGAGAGCTTCCTGGCCCGGCACACCGGGGAGGAGGTCGGCGCGCCTTCAGTCAGCATTCTGGATGACGTCTGGCATCCGCAATCGGTGGGAATCGGTTTCGATTTCGAAGGAGTCCCTCGCAAGAAGGTGGCCGTGATCGAGAACGGCCGGGCCACAGGGCCCGTGAGCGACCTGCGCACGGCGCGTCAGATGGGCGTCGAGGCCACCGGGCACGGCTCCGGGTCGAACGAGTTGGGGCCCTATGCGGCGAATGTCGTTCTCGAATCCGGGGACAGGACCCTGGAGGAGCTCATAGGGGGCGTCTCGCACGGGTTTCTGGTCACGCGTTTCCACTACGTCAACATCCTCGACCGCCCTGCGACGCTGCTCACCGGCATGACGCGCGATGGGACCTTCGCCGTGGATGACGGCGCCATCACCGGCGCAGTGCACAACTTCCGCTTCGCTCAGAACGTCCTCTCGGCTCTGGGCTCCGTCCAGGGAGTTGGCCGGGACCTCGTCAGTTTGGCCCCTGAGTTCGGCGGATTCGGGTCGACCGTAGCTCCCGCCCTGCACCTGGGCGAGTTCGACTTCGTCTCCACGACCTCACACTAGAACCGGTGAGTCTGCACGAGCTCTGGCACGTCACGGTCCTGGCCGCGACGTTATTTGCCGCCGCCGGTGTGGCAATAGTTCTGCTTGCACCGCTGGTGTTCGATCCGCCGCCGCCTGGGCTGATGGCGGTCCGGCCCCTGGTGGTTGCGCTCGCCGGGGCGGCCGCCTTGCTGTTGGTCGCGGAATGGACCGTGATTCACTGAGGTTGGCTACAATGTGGGTAGTCAGACGGGCACAGGCCCGGCAAAAGGAGGAGGTCACCAGTGTCCACTGCCATGCAGACGATAACGATGAGTGAAGGTGCGGCTTCCAAGGTGCTCGAGCTCCTGAGGCGCGAGGTTGAGTCCTCTCCGGAGGATCATGCGGGCAAGGAGTATGCACTGAGGGTGGCCGTACAGCCCGGCGGCTGCGCCGGACTGCGCTATGCGTTGTACTTCGACGACCGCAAGATGGACGATGACCGGATCGAGTCACTCCACGGTCTGGAGATCAGGGTCGACAAGATGAGCGCTCCGTATCTCGCCGGCGCCGAGATCGACTATCTCGACGGGCTCGCGCAGTCGGGCTTCACGATCAACAACCCCAACGCCAAGGGATCGTGCGCCTGCGGGGACTCGGCGACCTTCTAAACCCCCCTGAGTGGGTGATGACTGTGAATGGTTCACACATCTCCCACCCACTCGTGCCTAAGGGCGCCTTCGATCAAAAGCTGAAGTCGGGCGGGGGCGGGTCGCACAACTCCTGGACCCGCGTCCGCATGGCCTCCAGGGTCGGCCGCGAGCCGGCCGAGCCGGCGGCGTTCTCCAACTGATAACGGTCGGTGCGCAGGTTGTAAAGTTCCTCTTCGCCGGTGGTGTAGCGGACGTAGCTGTAGTCGTCGCTTCGTACCTGGCAAAAGGTCGGGATGAACTCACCGTGATGCTCGATCAGCAGGTCCTCGCGCCACCGGCGCGCCGACGAGAACAGTCGATTAAGATTTTTACCTTCGGCCTCCGGCGCCGGCACTCCGGCAACCGCCGCGAACGTCGGGGCGAGGTCGATGTTGGCCACCAGGCGACTCTCGATGGTGCCCGGGTCCGTCAACGGGTCGTAGCGAACGACATAGGGAACCCGGATGCTCTCTTCGTATGGTGTCTGCTTGCCCTGAAGCCGGTGCTCGCCCAAGGTGAAGCCGTTGTCCGAGACGAACGCGATCATCGTGTTCTCGAGGCGGCCCGTGGCTCTGAGCGCATCCAATATGCGGTCGATGCCATCGTCGACAGATAGCAGGCTCCGGAGCATCTGCTTGCGCTGCCTGTCGGTACGGCGCGCCTTATCGTCGGTCCATTCGGGCC